>JALNZK010000004.1 GCA_023229365.1 Pseudomonadota bacterium
GACACGGGCAAGTACAAGCGCACGCGGCTCTTCCTGATGACGCTGGGCTACAGCCGCAAGGCGGTGCGGCTGCTCACCTTCCGCTCGAGCGCCGAGATCTGGGCGAAGCTGCACGAGGAGGCGTTTCTATGGAATAGGGGACGTTGCTTCCTTTTATAACTTGACGCGAGGTGGCGGGCCTCGCGCCGTCTCCGCATGCCCCGCGGTCCCAGGCTCGACGCTCCCGGCGTCCTCCACCACGTGATGGCTCGCGGCATCGGCCGCGCCGCGTTTTTCCACGCTCTCCCTGTTCTACAGCCCTGCGAACGCTGCTATCCTCCACCGACCGGCCGAAGCGGAAAGGGGCGGACGATGCAGGACGTGCGGATCGCGATCGCGACGAACGACGGCGGGTGCCCGTACACGACGCCCGGCGAGCGGTTCGTCGTGAAGGGGACCAAGCTGTACCACCCGCCCGGCCAGGGGATCTGCTTCTTCGCCGTCTCGGCGATGATGCCGCACCTGGCGCTCCTCCAGGTCGACCCGGGCACCAACGACCACGAGGCGATGGAGATGCTCGAGTTCCAGTGCCCGCACAAGCACGTCGTGTACCGCGCCGAGCGGCTCGCCGACGCCGACATCACGGGCTGGTGAGGGGGGGCCCGCGATGAAGAAGCGCCGCAGGAACACGGCCCGCAGGATGTCCGAGCTGCCGCGCTGCGAAGTGGTGTCCGGGGCGGCCGAGACGCCGGCATCGCCGTGCGTGCCCGAGATCTCGGTCTTCGCGTACACGGACGACGCGCTCGAGGAGCGGAAGGAGATCGCGCTCGACGAGATCGCCGCGTACCGCGACCACCCGGGCACGGTCTGGATCAACGTGAACGGGCTCGGCGCGCAGGCGGCGATCGAGAAGATCTGCCTCCTGTACGGCGTGCACCCCCTCATCATCGAGGACATCCTGTCGACCAACCAGCGGCCGAAGTTCGAGGACTTCGACGCGTACCTGTCGATCGTGCTCAAGATGTTCTACCTCTCGGACGCCGGCGACGAGGTGATCACCGAGCAGGTGAGCCTCGTGCTCGGCAAGGGCTGGGTGCTCTCGTTTCAGGAGAAGCCGCAGCGCGACGTCTTCGAGCCGATCCGGGCCGCGCTGCGCGCGAGGAAGAAGAAGCTGCGCAAGAACGGCGCCGACTACCTCGCGTACGCGGTCATCGACGCGATCGTCGATCACTACTACGTGATCCTGGAGCGCCTGAGCGAGCGGCTCGAGGCGCTCGAGGACGAGGTGCTCGACTCGCCGTCGCAGAGCACGCTGCAGCAGCTGCACGAGCTGCGAAACGAGATCATCTTCCTGCGGCGCTCGGTCTGGCCGCTGCGCGAGGTGCTCGACAAGATCGGCCACCAGGACGACGAGCTGATCCGGCCGACGACCCGGGTGTACCTGCGCGACGTTTACGATCACACGGTGCAGGTCATGGACCAGATCGAGGTGCAGCGCGACATCGTCACCGGCCTGCTCGAGATGTACCTGTCGAGCGTCTCGTACAAGCTGAACGAGGTGCTGAAAAGGCTCACGATCATCACGACGATCTTCATGCCGCTCTCCGTGATCGCGGGGATCGGCGGCATGTCCGAGTGGACGATGATGACCGGCGGGGCAGGGAACTGGCACCTCGCCTACCCGCTGTTCTGCCTCGGCCTCGCCGCGATCGGCGTGGTCACCTACGTGTTCTTCAAGCTGAAGAAGTGGGCGTGATCGTGATCCCGTTGCCCCTCCTCGCGGCCATCGCCCTCGCCGCGCCGCTCAAGGTGGCGCTCCTGCCGAACGTCCCGCTCGTGGAGGCGACCGCCGAGGAGGCCGCGTGGCTCGACGGGAAGCTCGTCCGGGAGCTCGCGGCGCGCGCCGTCCTCGTGCCGCGGGAGGACGTGCTCGCGGCCATGGCCGCGCGGGGCGTCGCGGATCCGGCGGCGTGCGACGACGCGTGCCTCGTCGAGCTGGGGCGCGCGCTCGGCGCGGACCGGGTCGTGCGGCAGACGCTCTCGATGCAGAAGAAGGTCCAGTCCAAAGGCACGGTCTGGCAGTGGGTCGTGCACCAGGTCGACGTCGCCTCGGCGCGCCCGCACGGCCACTTCGAGCGGATGTGCATGTGCGCGCGGTCCGTGTGGGACGTCGTCGCGCGGCAGCACGCCGAACGCCTCCTCGCGTTCGATCCCGAAGCGCGGCTCGAGCTCGCAAAGGCCGTCCCCGCGCAGCCGACGGCCGGACCCGTCGAGGCGCCGGGCATGGTGTACGTCCCCGAGGGCGAGTTCGTCATGGGCGGCGAGTGGGGCGAGTGGGACGAGGAGCCGCGGCACGTCGTGCGCTTGGACGCCTTCTACATCGACGCGTACGAGGTCACGAACGAGGAGTACCAGCGCTGCATCGACGCGCGGCGGTGCGATCCGCAGGCGCACAGGGGCGATCGCTCGGTCATGGGCCCGCGCCAGCCGGTGGTCGCCGTGGGCTGGGACGACGCGGTCCGGTACTGCAAGTGGGCGGGCAAGCGGCTGCCCACCGAGGCCGAGTGGGAGAAGGCGGCGCGCGGCACGGACGAGCGGCGCTTCCCGTGGGGGGACGAGTGGCGCCGCGAGTGGGTGAACCTGCACGGCCTGGAGGACGGCTTCGCGGCCACGGCTCCGGTCGGCTCGTTCCCGTCGAACGTGAGCCCCTACGGCGCTTACGACATGGCGGGAAACGCCTGGGAGTGGGTGTCGGACTTCCACGACAAGCACTACTATAGGACGAGCCCGCGCGAGAACCCCAAGGGCCCGAAGGCGGGCGAAAGGCGGGTCATGCGCGGGGGCTCGTGGCTGTACGACGTCCCGTTCTTCGCCGTGGCGACGAACAGGAGCCCCGGCCGGCCGAAGGTCCACAAGATCTCCGTGGGCTTCCGCTGCGCGATGGACGCGCCGGCGCCGTAGGGGTGAAGCCCGCCGACTTCCGTGCGCCAACTATGGGCTTGTGCGCCGGGTTTGATATCTATTAACGTGCGTTGGCTCGAATTGCATCGATCCGTATCGGTTGAAGGAGGAGTCGTCTTGAGCGTTCGCCAAGGAGTCATCGTGCTCGCGCTCGTCGCCGCCGCAGCGCTCGTCGCGCTGTCCGCGGCGGCCCAGAAGGGCGCGGGTGCAAAACCCAAGCCGGTCCCGGCGGCCCAGCCCCCGGTCGAGGACGAGGAGGCCGCGCCAGACGAGGAGGCGGTCGACGCCGGGTTCGACGAGGAGGACGAGGGGGAGGCCGAGCCGCTCGATCTCAAGGCGCCCCGCGCGGGGGACGAGATCGAGCTCGACATGGGCGCGCTCGGCGAGATGGACCCCGAGAAGGACCTGAAGAAGGGCGGGGTGCTGGCGGACGACGGCGCGGCCGCCCAGCCGGTCCAGGACTGGACCGAGCGCGCGCTCGAGATCCTCGAGCTCCACGGCTACTTCCGCGTCCGCCCGGAGCTGTACCACAAGTTCTACATGCGAAACGACGAGGCGCTGTTCCCGCGCACCATGGAGACGCAGAGGAACGCGGGCACCGATCCGGACTACTACCTCGGCGAGGACTGCCGCGACGACAACGGCGGCCGCCGCAACTGCAACCAGGAGACGCTCGCGGGCGCGAACATGCGGCTGCGGGTCGAGCCGACGCTCAACATCTCCGAGGAGGTCTGGATCAAGACCCAGCTCGACTTCCTGGACAACGTGATGCTCGGCTCGTCGCCGTCGTCCTACAGGAACTGGGACGCGACCAGCGCGGCGACCGTCGATACGTACACCGTCCAGGGGTACAACATGGGCCCGCCCGAGACCCGGGACATGATCATCGTGCGCCGGGCGTGGGGCGAGGTGCTCACGCCGATAGGCCAGCTCCGGTTCGGCCGCATGGCCGATCACTGGGGCCTCGGCATGCTCCACAACGCGGGCAACGGTATCGATCAGGACTTCGGAGACAGCGTCGACCGCCTCATGTTCGCCGTGAAGATCAACGACTGGCTGCTGGCGCCGGCGTTCGACTTCCCGAACGAGGGGCCGTCCATGAACTCGGCCGCCGGAAGGCCGTTCGACGTCTCGCAGATGGACGACGCGTACCAGCTCACGGCGATCGTGGCGTACAAGCACGACGAGGAGGAGCAGCGCGCGCTCATCAAGCGCGGCGACGTGGTGATCAACACCGGGCTCCACTTCCAGTACCGCTCGCAGGTCCTCTCGTTCGACTACATCGACGACGGCGATCCGACCGACGAGACGACGATCGCCGACTTCCACTTCTTCCGCCGCGACATGTGGAACATCACGCCGGACTTCTGGTTCCAGCTCCTGTACGACACGTTCCACCTCGAGGTCGAGGCGGCGCTCATCTACGGGGAGATCGGCAACCCGGACCGCGAGCTGAGCAACTTCGACGACGCGAACACGCTGACGCTCGTGCAGTGGGGCGCCGTGCTCCAGGCCGACTACGGGCTGCTCTCGGATCAGCTCCGCATCGGCCTCGAGGTCGGCTTCGCCTCCGGCGATCCGGACGTCGAGGGGCTCACGCCGCCGACGACGTACGACCAGGCCAACTCCCCGGGCTCGAGCAAGTACACGTCGTTCTCCTTCAACCCGGCGTTTTCGAACGACTTCATCCTGTACCACCACGTCCTCGGATCGGTGTCCGGGAGCTACTACTTCCGGCCGTGGCTGAGCTACGACTTCCTGCGCAGCGCGATGGGAAAGAAGCTCGGCATCCGGTTCGACGTCATCTACAGCCGGGCCGTGTTCGCGGATTCGACGATCAGCAACTCGTCGGCGAACCTCGGCGTGGAGCTGAACGGGCAGGTGATGTACGTCTCCGCGGACAACTTCCACGCCGGGCTCAAGTACGGCGTGCTGTTCCCGCTCGGCGGGTTCAAGGGGACGTACGACCCGGACGGCGAGGAGGGCGAGGCCGCGCCGTTCAACGATCAGGATCTGACGATCCCGCAGACGCTGCAGGTGCTCCTGGGCATCTCGTTCTGACCGGCGTTGGCGCAGCGCGGGGATTCGGCTAGTATTGGGGCCGCGACGCCGCCCGAGGGGGGCGGGGCGACGAGGGGTCGAGGGAATGTCGAAGCGGACGAGGCAGCAGACGATCATCGAGCTGGTGGCGCGCAAGCGGATCCCGAGCCAGGCGGCGCTCGCCGACGAGCTCAAGAAGTCCGGCTACGCGGTGACCCAGGCGACGCTCTCCCGGGACATCGCCGAGCTGGACCTCGTCAAGTCCAAGGGCGGCTACACGCGGCCGCAGGACGCCGGGGGCTCGGGGACGCGCCCCGCGCCCGATCCGGTCGGCACCCTGAAGCGGCTCGTGATCAAGGTCGAGAGCGCGTTCAACCAGGTCGTCGTGCGCACGTCGCCGGGCGGGGCGGGCGCGGTCGCGCTGGCGCTGGACGACAAGCAGTACGACGACGTGCTCGGCACGATCGCGGGCGACGACACGATCCTGATCGTCACGCGTTCGACCGAGGCCGCGAAGGAGCTGAGCGGGAAGCTCTGCGAGCTCCTGGGTTAGGGGGCGAGGTGATGGCGATGGCGAACCGGCCGGTCGGTGTCGTATTCGGCCTCCTTCTCGGGCTCGGCGCGCTCGTGGCCGCGGTCGAGCCCGCCGAGGCCCAGGCGAAGAAGAGCGCGGGCGGGATCATCCGGCTCGAGGAGACGGTCATCGAGGGCCGCGTGCAGAAGCCGAACGCCTTCTTCATCAACACCCGCCAGGCGATGGTGTACGAGGTGATGGAGCTGCGCGAGAGCTTCGTCGGCGAGATCCCGAAGGCGATCGAAGGCGGCAAGTTCTGAGCTTGCGGCCCGCGAGGAGGAGCCATGAAGTGTCTGCGGTGTGAATCGGTCGACCTCGAGGTCCAGACCCGGGGCGAAGGGACCGACGTCGTGGAGATCGATCTCTGCCCGAAGTGCCGCGGCATCTGGCTGGACGCCAGCGAGCTCGCGAAGATCGACGACAACTTCTTCGTGGACGTCGAGAAGATGGAGCTCCTCGTGGCGACGGCGGCCGAGGACGACCGCGAGCTCTCCTGCCCGCGGTGCGACGGCGCGCCGCGCCTCGACAAGGTGCACCCGCGGAAGTTCAAGCGGCTCGTCATCGACAGGTGCCCCACGTGCCGCGGGTTCTGGCTCGATCGGGGCGAGCTCGAGAAGGTGCGGGACGTCTCCGACAAGCTCCTCGTGGCCTCGCTTCTCTCTCTGGACGACTGAGCCCGGCGTCGGGCGCAACTACCGCACGGGAGCGCGAGTTCGAATGGACAGCAAACTCTTCACGCAGCACGAGAAGGTCGACTGGAACGCGATCGGGCTCAAGAGCGGGCTCGAGATCCACCAGCAGCTCAAGACGGACCGCAAGCTGTTCTGCCGCTGCCCGGCCGGGCACTTCAGCGAGAAGGTCGACGCCAAGGTGCTCCGGCACATGCGGCCGACGCTCTCCGAGCTCGGCGAGTACGACGGCACGGCGCTGATGGAGTTCAAGACCAAGAAGAACATCATCTACCTCATGGATCGCAACACGGTGTGCACGTACGAGATGGACGACACGCCGCCTTTCGAGATCAACCGCGACGCGATCGACATCGGCCTCGAGATCGCGCTCGCGCTCAAGTGCAAGATCGTCGGCGAGATCCACGTCATCCGAAAACAGTACCTCGACGGCTCCATCCCGACTGGCTTCCAGCGGACGGCGATCCTGGGCGTCGACGGCGAGATCCCGTTCAGGGGCCGCAAGATCGGCATCATCCAGCTCAGCGTCGAGGAGGACTCCTGCCGCGAGGTGTCCGACGTCGGCCACGACATCACGTTCCGCACGGATCGCCTGTCGATGCCGCTCGTCGAGGTGGTCACGCACCCGCACATGGTCACGCCCGAGGAGGTCGCGACCGTGACGAAGTTCCTCGGCCGGATCATGCGATCCACGCACCGGGTGCGGCGCGGCGCCGGGGCGTCCCGCGAGGACGTGAACGTCAGCGCGACGGGCGGCACCCGGATCGAGATCAAGGGCGTGCCGAGCATCTCCTTCATCCCCGCGCTCGTCGGCAACGAGGCGCTCAGGCAGCGCGCGCTCCTGGAGCTGCGCGACGAGCTCGTGGCGGCGGGGATGACCGCCGAGGGGCTCAGGCACCAGGTGTACGACGTGGCGCACCTGTTCAAGGAGACGCGCTGCGCCGTCATCGCCGGCGCGCTCTCCCGCGGCCACGTGGTCAAGGCGGTGCGCGTGGACGGGATGCGCCGGGCGCTCGCGCGCCAGGTCGGCCCGAGCTGGACCTTCGCCGACGAGATCGGCGGCCGCGTCCGCGTGATCGCGTGCCTCGACGAGCCGCCGATCCTGATCCACCAGGGCAACCTCGCCGCCGCCGGGGTGTCCGGGGAGGAGTGGCGCACCGTGCGCCGCCGCTTGCGGGCCAAGGCCGAGGACGCCGTGATCCTCGTGCGCGGTCCCGTCTCCGACGTGGAGTGCGCCATCCGCGAGATCGTCGACCGGGTGCGCGAGCTCTTCGCCGGCATCCCGGGCGAGACGCGGCAGGTCCGGCGCGACGGCGGCACGGACTTCGAGCGGATCCTGCCCGGGCCGGACCGCATGTACCCGGACACGGACTCGGCGCCGATACCGGTCCCCGAGGCGTGGCTCACCGACATCAAGGGACGCATGGCGCCGCCGATCTGGGAGACGGACGCGCGGCTCGCCTCCCTGGGCCTGCCGCCGGACGTCGTCGACGTGCTCGGCATCTCGCCCAGGCTCCCGGTGTTCGACCACGCCGTCGCGCGCGGCGTGCGCCCGCTGGTCGCCGGCGCGCTGCTCACGCGCGTGTGGCGCGGGCTTGAGCGGCGCGGGAACCCGGTGACCGCGATCGATCCGAAGGCGCTTGACGACCTGTTCGCCGCCGCGGCCGCGGGCGAGGTGACCGCCGACGCGCTCCCGGCGCTGCTCGCCGATCTCGCGCTCGAGCCCGGCGTCCCCGTGCGGGCGCTGCTCGCCCGGCGCGAGATCTCCCCGCTCGCGGCGGCCGGACTGGCGGCGCGGCTCGATCCGCTGCTCGCGAAGGTCGAGGCGCCCCGCACGCGGCTTCCCGCCGCGCGCGTCCGCTACTACATGGGCGCGGTGATGCCGTCCCTCCTCGGCTCCATCGCAGGCGCCGCCGTCCACAAGGCGATCGCCGCCGCGGTCGAGAACGGGCGATGACGGCGGAGCGGGTCTTCAGCGGCATCCAGCCGACAGGCGAGATCCACCTCGGCAACTACCTCGGCGCCGTGAAGAAGTGGGTCGAGCTGACCGCGGATCACGACGCGATCTACTGCATCGTGGACGATCACGCCATCACGGTCGAGTACGACCCGGCGCGGCTCCCGGAGCTGACGTTCGGCGCGGTGCGGACCGCGATGGCGTGCGGGCTCGAGCCTTCGAGGTGCACGATCTTCGTGCAGTCGCACGTGCCCGAGCACGCGGAGCTGACGTGGCTCTTCAACACCGTCACGCCCCTGGGCTCGCTCTTCCGGATGACCCAGTTCAAGGACAAGGCGCGCAACGCCCTGAAGCGCGCGCTCTCGAAGAAGGAGGGCGGCGCGCGCCGGTCGGCGCTCTTCGCGCTCAGGCAGTCGGGCGAGGCCGCGGCGGCGATGGCCGAGGAGCTCGGGCGGGAGATCGCGGCGCTCGATCCCGACGCCGCGGAGGACGACGACGGGGGCGCGGCGCGTGTCAACGAGCGCATGGGCGCCCTCCTGCAGCACCTCCAGGTCGGCGTCGGCGTGGCGGAGGCGTCCACCGCGCTGCTCGACTACCCGGTGCTGCAGGCCGCCGACATCCTGCTCTACAAGGCGGCGCTGGTGCCGGTCGGGGAGGACCAGGAGCAGCACCTCGAGCTCGCGCGCGAGGTGGCCGAGCGGTTCAATAGGCGGTTCAAGGAGGTGTTCCCGCTCGTCCGGCGCGTGCGCGGCGAGGCGCCGCGGATCCTCGGGCTCGACGGCCGGCAGAAGATGTCGAAGAGCCTCGGGAACCACATCGGCGTGCTCGATCCGCCGAACGTCGTCGCGGCGAAGCTGAAGCCGGCGTACACGGATCCGCAGCGCGTGCGGCGATCCGATCCGGGGAGGCCCGAGCTGTGCAACATCTTCTCCCTGCACGGGTTCTTCACAGGCAGCATCGAGCGGGAGGAGATCGCCGCGGGGTGCCGCGCGGCGTGGATAGGCTGCGCCGACTGCAAGAAGGCGCTGGCCGTGGGAATAGACAGGGCGCTCGCGCCGATCCGGGAGCGCGCGGCGGCGCTCGAGGCGCGACCGATGGCCGTGCTCGACGCGCTCGACTCGGGCGCGGCGCGGGCGCGGGGGATCGCCGCGGCGACGATGGAGGAGGTCCGGGCCGCCATGGGCATCGGGAGGGCGGCGCTCGCCCGGTTTGCCAAATAGTTTGGCAACTCGGCCGAGGAGAAATAGTATCGGGTCGGGTGCCGCGCCGGTCGCGCGGCCGTAAGGAGAAGAGATCATGAGAACGGCGATCATCTGGGCGACGTTCGGGCTCGTCGCGTTGGGCGCGCTCGCGTGCGAAGAACCCGCGAAGAAGGCCTTCGTCGAGGGCGAGTTCCAGCTCTCGACCTCGTCCGCGGATTTCGGCTTCAACGGCAGCCTCGCCGAGGGCGGGGCGGAGTACTACGGATCCTGCGACTACTCGAGCTCGAACGAGCGGTTCGCGTTCGAGGTCGGCGACGCGAAGATGGTCAACGTCGACAGCGCGACGGAGCTGTACGTCAATTTCACCGGGATCCAGGGGCCCCCGACCGAGGGCGTCTACTCGGACGCCGCCGCCAAGATCCCGAAGGACGACGACTCGCTGCGCACGTACTTCGGGCACGCGATCATCAAGAACGGCGGCAACCAGTTCTCGTTCGATCAGCCGGACCCCGCCGACAACGCGAACTGCTTCGTCGTGCTGTTCGCCAAGGCCGCGGACGGAGAGGTGACGCCGATCGAGGAGAAGTCGTTCGGCTACTACGTCGAGTTCCACTGCACGAGCCTCGACGATGTCGAGGACTCCGCCGGGCAGCCGCTCACGGCGTTCAACGGCTACTTCTACTTCAAGGGCTGCAAGTAAAGTCCCCGACCGCCATGCGCGTCCGCACCAAGATCTGGCTGGAGACGGACGACGGGCTGCCGGTGCTCGGCGACGGCCGGCTCGGGATCCTGGAGGCGATCGCGCGCACCGGATCGCTGAGCGCCGCGGCGCGGGAGCTCGGCATGTCGTACCGCGCGCTCTGGGGGAAGGTGCGCTCCGCCGAGGAGCGGCTCGGCGTCCCGCTCGTCCGCGGGTTCGCGGGCGGCGAGCACCACGGCGGGGCGGCGCTGACCGACGAGGCGCGCTCGCTGGTCGCGGCGTTCACGGCGCTGCGCGACAAGGCCGAGGCGGCCGTGGGAAAGCTCGCCGCAAAGGAGCTCAAGGGTCACCTGCCGAGCCGGTGAGGCGCGCTCCCTCGTCCAAGTCGAAACGTGCGGGAAGGAGCGTACCGGAATGACCCGCGCGGGATCCACGCGGGCTGGGAACGGGACGACTCGGGCTCTGCGAAAACCCGCGCAGGATCTGCGCGGGCTGGATCAGTCCTCGGGTTCCACGTCCGGCCAGATGGTTCCGCGGAAATGGGGTCAATCCATTACAAATAACAATTCCTTGAATGCCATCGACCAATCGCAACCAGATCGAATAGGATCGAATAGGGGACGTTGCTTCCTTTTGTAACTTACGTCTCTGACCCGCAGGCGCGAGGCCCACGTCGGCGAGCACGCGCTTCGAAAAGACGGGAACGCTTCGTCCGAAACGCAGGACGCCTCACCATCGCGAGAAGACGCACGACTTCTGCGCAGGAAGAGCCGGTGCGAGCCGGAAAATCGGCTCCGCAGGCAGCAGGACAAGGGAAGAAAGACGCAAGGACCCGCGCCTGCGCCGAAAGGCGCCCCGACGCGCAGGCGAGGGAGCGTCTCTTTTCGCGCAAGGGCGCATCACTGCGCCGCGAGGAGCTGTCGCTGCGGCGCAAGGACGGGCCGCTGTGCGGCGCGAATACTCGGCTTATGCGAAGAGAATTGGGCGCCAAGCGGCACGCACTGCTCGTTCGTGCGCCTCGAGCCTCGGCTCAGGTCCCGCGGCGCAGGTCGCGCAGGAGCTTGCCCAAGGGCCGCGCGCGCAGCGGGCGCTCGAGCAGGGCCGCAGCGCCGCTCCCCTTGGCCGCCCGCGCGACGTCGGGCGTCGCCGCGAGGCTCGTCGCCACGAGCTCCGTGGCGCTCGTCGCCTCGTGGGTGCGCAGCGCCCTGAGCGCCGCGAAGCCGTCGGCCTGCCCGAGGAACAGATCGATGATCGCGAGCCGCGGCCGGATCTGGCCGGCCGTGACGAGCGCCTCGGGGAGCGACCGCGCGACCACGCCGACGAGGCCGGTGCCGCGCCCGGTCAGGTTGCCGAACATCTCGATCGTCGCCGCGTCGTCGTCCGCGAGCAGCACGACGACGTCGTCCTCCCGCTCGTCGGCGGCGCGCCGCGCCGAGGTGCCGCGCCGGAAGGGCCGCTCGTAGTGCTGCGCCGTGTGGCGCACGATCCGCGCCTCCGTCCCGTCCGAGGCGACCATGGAGAGCGCGCTCCCGTCCTGCGGGAGCAGCAGCTGCTCGCCGAGGAACCTCACGAACTCGCGCTCGTTCGCGAGCAGGGAGATCGCCTCCTCGGCCGAGAGGTAGCCCGCGGCGACGTGCGACAGGACGGCGATGTCGACGCCTGTCGACTGGGAGAGGGCGAGCAGCCGCGCCGCGTCGCCGACCGCGATCTGCCCGTGCTTCCAGCGGCTCGTCCGCGCGCTCTCGAGGCCGATGACGCGACCGATGTCCGCGTCGCTCACCCGCTCGGCGGGGAGGCGGGCGTCGACCACCGCCCGGGCCAGGCGGAACAGCTCTCTGCTCGCAGGGAACAAGGGCGATCGCGCCACGCAGGCTCCTTCCGCGGCGGCCGGGGCGATCCGCCGCCTCGCCTTTGTGTAGGGGAACTCGATTGGGGTTGCAAAGAGAAAAAGGCGTGGCACAGAATGGCGCCCGAAAGACGTGCGAGAGGACGAGGAGAATGGCCGAGCCAAAAAGGAAAGAGCGACCCGCGGCGCAGCTGCTCCAGGGCAACGTCGCGGCGGCGGAGGCCGCCATCCGGGCGGGCTGCCGCTTCTTCGCCGGGTACCCGATCACGCCGTCGAGCGAGATCATGGTGCGCATGGCCGAGCTCCTGCGCGAGCGGGGCGGCGCGTTCATGCAGATGGAGGACGAGATCGCGTCGATCTGCGCGGTCGCCGGCGCGTCCTGGAGCGGCGCGAAGGCGATGACCGCCACCTCCGGGCCGGGGTTCAGCCTCATGCAGGAGGGGCTCGGCTACGCGTACTTCACCGAGACGCCGCTCGTGCTCATCGACGTCCAGCGCGCCGGGCCCGCGACCGGGCAGGCGACGCACGTCGCGCAGGGCGACGTCATGCAGTTCCGCTACGGCTCGCACGGCGACCTGTTCCCGATCGCGCTCGTGCCGTGGTCCGTGCAGGAGATGTACGATCTCACGATCCGCGCGTTCAACCTCGCCGAGCGGTTCCGCACGCCCGTGTTCCTCGCCGCGGACGAGGCGGTCGGCCACCTGCGCGAGAACGCGGTGCTGCACGACGACTACGAGGTCGTCGATCGCGTGCGCTTCGGCGACGGCGATCCGTTCGGCTCGGCGGATCCCGCGGGCGTCCCCGTGATGCCGGCGTTCGGCGACGGCCGCGCGCTCATGGTCACCGGCTCGACCCACGATCCGAAGGGGTTTCGGAAGGTGGACGATCCGAACGTCCACGACGCGCTCGTCACGCGGCTGATGCGCAAGGTGATGGATCACGCGGACGAGATCGTCGAGGTCGACGCGCACCTGCTCGACGACGCGGAGATCGGCATCGTCGCGTACGGCATCTCGGCGCGCACCTCGATAGCGGCGGTGAAGAGGCTGCGCGCGAAGGGCGTCAAGGCCGGGCTCCTGCGGCTGAAGACGCTCTGGCCGTTCCCCGAGCGCGAGATCGCGAGGCTCGGGGAGAGGGTGCGCGCGATCGTCGTCCCGGAGCTCAACAAGGGGATGATCGCGGGCGTCGTGCGCGGCTGCACGAGGGCGCGGGTCCTCTCGATCACGCAGACCAACGGCAAGACGATCGATCCTTCGCGGGTCGTGCGCTTCGCGGAGGAGATGTCATGACCCGGGCGATGGAGCAGTACCTGCGCAAGGGGCTCAAGGGGACGGCGTTCTGCCCGGGCTGCGGCCACGGCCTCCTGCTCGGATCGATCCTCCGCGCGGTCGACAGGCTCGGCATCCCGCAGGACGATCTCTTGTTCGTCTCCGGCATCGGCTGCGCGGCTTGGATCCCGAGCCCGAACATCGGCACCGACACGCTGCACACGCTGCACGGCCGGGCGATCCCGTTCGCGACCGGCGCCAAGCTCGCGAACCCGAAGCTCACGACGATCATCGCGTCCGGCGACGGCGACCTCACGTCGATAGGCGGCAACCACCTCATCCACGCGGCGCGGCGCGATCTCGACGTCACGGTCATCTGCGCGAACAACCAGATCTACGGCATGACCGGCGGCCAGACCGCCTGCACGACGCCCGTCGGCACGCACACGGCGACGGATCCCGCGGGCAACGTCTTCCGGCCGTTCGACGTCTGCAGGCTCGTGAAGGCGGCCGGCGCGCGGTACGCGGCGCGCTACCCGGTCACGCGGCCGGTCGAGCTCATCGACGCCATCGAGAAGGCGATCCGGATCAAGGGGTTCACCTTCGTGGAGGCGATCTCGCCGTGCCCGACGCAGTACGGGCGTCGCAACGCGCTCGGCGATCTCGCGAAGCTGTACGAGGCCGTCGACGCCTCGTGCGTCACGGCGGAGGAGGCCGCGCGCCTCGGCGAGGACGAGCGGCGCCGCCGCTTCGTGGTCGGGGAGGTCGTGTCATGAGCGGCGGGAAGACGATGCAGATCCGGATAGGCGGCGAGGCCGGCCAGGGCGTGATCCTGGCGGGCGTGATCCTCGCGCAGGCGGCCATGAACGACCATAGGCAGGTCGCCCAGTCCGCGCGCTACGGCGCGGCGATGCGCGGCGGCGACGCGACGGTGGACGTCGTCATCTCGGACGAGCCCATCGACTACCCGCACGTCGAGGCGGCGGACGTCCTCGTCGTGCTGTCGCAGCCGACGTACGAGGCGCTCGTGCCCAAGCGCGGCGCGGGCGCGCTCGTCTGCTACGACCCGTTCTTCGTGAAGCCCAAGGAGGGCTTCGCGGAGCGCCAGATCCCGATCGAGGCGACCGAGACGGCGATCCGGAAGTTCGGCAAGGCGACCGCGGCGAACCAGATCGTGCTCGGGTTCCTCAACGCCGCGTCCGGCGCCGTGACCTGGGAGAGCCTCGTCGCGGCCGTCGGCGACGAGTCGCCCAGGTTCCGAGCGACGAACCTCGAGGCGCTGGAGCTCGGCCGGGCGCTCGCCGCCGCGGCCGGGCTGGAGGTGCGCTGATGGGCAACGGGAGAACGCACCGGCCGGAGCTGGATCCTCTGAAATGCAGCGCGTGCGGCGGGTGCACGTGGCGCTGTCCCGCGACCGTGCTTCCGTCGCTCAGGCGCGAGGCGGGGTCGCTGCGCGGCGCGCTCTACGCGCAGCGGCCGTACCCCGGCGAGCCCGCGGAGAAGCCGCCGTGCGTGATGGCGTGCCCGCTCGGGCAGGACGTGCCCGGCTACGTGAGCGCCATCGCGAGGGGCGACCTCGAGGGGGCGGCCCGCATCATCCGCGCGACCAACGCCCTGCCGTCGGTGTGCGGGAGGCTCTGCCTCGCGGCCTGCATGCGCGCCTGCTCGCGGGCCGCGATCGACGAGGGCGTCGACATCCGCGGGCTCAAGAGGGCGGCGGCGGACGCCGTCCCGGCGCCCGGCCCGGGCGCGCGAAAGGAGACCGGTCCAAGGGTCGCCGTCGTCGGCGCCGGCCCGGCGGGCCTCGCGGCGGCGCACAGGCTCGCGGAGCTCGGCGCCTCGGTCACGATCTTCGAGGCCGAGAGGGCGGCCGGGGGCATGCTGGCCGACACGGTGCCGGCGTTCGCCATGCCCGAGGAGGCGCTCGCCGCGGACGTCGCCGCGATCGTCGCCGCGGGCGTCGCGATCCGCACGGGCGCCCGGGTCGGCAGGGACGTGTCGATAGCGTCCCTGGAGGCCGACTTCGGCGCGATCCTCGTCGCGACCGGCGCCCGCCGCGGCGTCGTGCCGGCGCTCCCGGGCCGCGAGCTCGAGGGCGTCGTCGACGCGGTGTCCTTCTGCAGGAAGGCGCGGCGCGACGCGAAGATCCGAGTCTCGGGCGACGTCGTGGTGCTCGGCGGCGGGAGGACGGCGCTCCTGACGGCGCGGCTCGCGCTCGGGCTCGGCGCCTCCTCGGCGTCGGTCGTGCACCCGGCTCCCCGGGCCGCGTGGCCGGCCGGCGAGGACGCGCTCGGGAGCGCCGAGGAAGAGGGGGTCGCGGTTCTCGCCGAGAGGCGAGCCGTCGCGCTCGAGGGCGCGGGCGGCGCCGTGTCCGCGGTGTCCGTCCAGGCCGTGAAGCCCGGGGCAAAGGATCGCGTGGGCCGCGTCGCGCTCCCGGCGGGCGGCGCGAGGCAGCGCCTCGAGGCGTCGGTGGTCGTCGCCGCGGGCGACAGGCGGCCGGACGACGGGCTCGAGATCGAGGGCGCCTCGCGCGGCGTGATCGGGAGCTTCGCCGTGGACGGCGCGTACCGGCTCGGGCGGACGCGCTGGTACGCGGCGGGCGAGGCGGCCACGGGCGCCGCGACGATCGTCGACTCGATGGCGACCGGACGCCGCGCCGCCGAGAGCATCGTCGCCGACTCGAGCGTGAAGAGCGGAGGGAGCCGATGACCACCCGGACCACCATCGACATCGGGAGGATGGACGCGGTGCTCGCGAAGCACGCCGCCGGAGACCAGGGCGCGATGGTGCCGCTGCTCCAGGACGTGCAGGCGATCTACAACTACCTCCCCGCCCAGGCGATCCGCGCGGTGGCCGAGCACCTCCGGGTCCCGCTCGCCAAGGCGTACTCGGTCGCGACGTTCTACAAGGCGTTCAGCCTGAAGCCGCGCGGCCGGACCATCGTGAAGCTGTGCATGGGCACGAGCTGCCACATCCGCGGCGCGTCGATCGTCCTCGACGACGTGAAGAGCGGGCTCGGCATCGGCCCGGGCGAGACGACGCCGGACATGGAATACACGGTCGAGATCGTCAACTGCGTCGGCGCCTGCGCGCTCGCGCCGATCGTCATCGCGGGCGACAGGTACCTCGCGGACGTGAAGCCGGGGACGATCGTCAGGCGGCTCGAGGACGCACGAGAAAGACGGACATGCGAATAGCGACTCCAAGAGACCTGGAAGCCCTGCGAAGGAAGCTCGTCGAGGCGGACGGCAGGATCGCGCGGAGGCTGCTCGTGTGCGGCGGCACCGGGTGCGTGGCGTCCGGCGCCCTCGAGCTCCGCGCGGCGCTCGCCGCCGAGGCGGAGAGGGCCGGGTTGCGCGTCGAGACGCAGCTCGCCCCGTGCCTCGAGGGGAGCGGGGCGCCCACGCTGCTCGCGGTCACCGGCTGCCAGGGGCTGTGCGAGGCCGGGCCGCTCGTGCGGATCGAGCCGGACGGCGTCCTGTACACGCGCGTCCAGCCCGCGGCGGCGGCGGAGATCGTCGCCGCGCTCGCGAAGGGCGAGGTCGTCGAGAGGCTGCTCCTCCCCGCCCCGGGCAAGAAGGGCGGGCGGCTCAAGGGACGCGCACAGATCCCGTTCTTCAGGGGACAGAAGTTCGTTGCGCTGGAGGGGTGCGGCCACGTCGATCCCGAGAGCCTCGACTCCTACGTCGCGGCCGGCGGCTTCCGGGCGCTCGCCAAGGCGCTCGAGATGCCGCCGTCGGCGGTGATAGGCGAGGTCGAGCTGTCGGGGCTGCGCGGCCGGGGCGGCGGCGGCTTCGCGACCGGGCGCAAGTGGCGCTCGTGCGTCGCGGCCGAGGGCGACGAGAGGTTCGTCGTGTGCAACGGCGACGAGGGCGATCCGGGCGCGTTCATGGACTGCGCGGTCATGGAGGGCGACCCCTTCCGCGTGCTCGAGGGCATGATCATCTGCGCCCACGCGGTCGGCGCCAAGCGCGGCTTCATCTACGTGCGCAACGAGTACCCGCGGGCCGTCAAGCGGCTCGGCGCGGCGATAGGGCTGCTCCGCGAGGCGGGGCTGCTCGGCGAGAGGATCCTGGGCAGCGACCTCCGCTTCGACGTCGCGATCAGCCGGGGCGGCGGCGCGTTCGTGTGCGGCGAGTCGTCGGCGCTCATGCGCAGCATCGAGGGGAACGTCGGCGAGCCGCGCGCGAAGTACGTGCGCTCGGTGCAGCGCGGCTTGTACGAAAAGCCGACCGTCCTGAACAACGTCGAGACGTTCGCCTGCGTGCCGGCCATCGTCCGCGACGGCGGCGCCGCGTTCAAGCAGGTCGGCACGGCCGGGTCTCCCGGCACGAAGGCGTTCTGCCTCGTGGGCAAGGTGCAGAACACCGGGCTCATCGAGGTGCCGATGGGGACGAAGCTGCGCGACGTCGTCTTCGGCATCGGGGGCGGCATCATCGACGATCGGCCGTTCAAGGCGGTGCAGACCGGCGGGCCGTCCGGCGGCTGCATCCCCGAGGCGAAGCTCGATCTGCCGGTCGACTTCGACGCGCTCGCGTCCGCGGGCTCGATGATGGGCTCGGGCGGCATGATCGTCATGGACGACCGCACGTGCATGGTCGACGTGGCGCGCTACTTCCTCGAGTTCCTGCTCGAGGAGTCGTGCGGCAAGTGCGTGCCGTGCCGCGAGGGGATCTTCCAGCTCCACGCGCTCGTTTCGAAGATCGGGAGGGGCGAGGGGGAGGAGGGCGACCTCGACAGGATCGTGCGGCTGGCCGAGGACGTCCGGGTCTCGTCCCTGTGCGGGCTCGGCAAGTCCGCGCCGAACCCGGTGCTGAGCACGATCGCGAGCTTCCGGGAAGAGTACGAGATCCACATCCGCGACAAGAGGTGCCCGGCGGGCGTGTGCCGCGCGATCACGACGTTCGCGATCGACGCGTCGGCGTGCACGGGGTGCATGGCGTGCGTCAAGCCGTGCCCGACCGATGCGATCTCGGGCGAGAAAAAGAGGCCGCACGTCATCGACGAGCGGAAGTGCACGCGCTGCGGCGCCTGCCGGGTCGTGTGCAGGTACGACGCCGTGCGGGTCGTCTAGGAACGAGGCGGCGATGAAGATCATCATGGACGGGCAGGAGTTGAGCGCGGCGAAGGGCGAGACGATCCTCGAGGTCGCGCGGCGCAACGGCGTCGACATCCCCACGCTGTGTCACCACAAGCTGCTCGAGGGCGTGGGGGCGTGCCGCCTGTGCATCGTCGAGATCACGCACCCGAGCTGGAAGGGCGCGACGGACCACGTGACGTCGTGCCTGTACCCGGTCGAGGAGGGGCTCGAGGTGAAGACCAAGAGCCCGAGCGTGATCCGCCGGCGCAGGACCGTGCTCGGCCTGCTCGCGGCGCGCTGCCCGGAGTCCGACGTGATCCGCAGGCTCGCCGACGCCATCGGCGGCGTCGAGGAGTACGAGCGATCCGAGGACGGCTCCAAGTGCATCATGTGCTTCCGGTGCACGCGCGTCTGCGCCGTGGTCGGCGCGCACGCCATCGCGGCGGTGAACCGGGGCACGCTGAAGGAGATCGCGACGCCGTTCCACGAGGAGTCGGAGGCGTGCATCGGCTGCGGCGCGTGCGCGGCGGTTTGCCCGACCGGCGCCATCGAGATGGAGAGCGTCCGCGTGGCGAGGCTCCGCAGCCGCCCGGCGACCGACCGGCCGTGCCGCTACAACCTCATGGGCCTGATGCCGGGCGCGCTGTGCCCGAACAACTACGACTGCGCGATCTGCGAGATCGACCAGCGGTTCTGGGAGGCGTGTCGGCCGCATCACCCGGTGTTCGCGGCGCGGGGCCTCCACATCCCGAAGGGGTGGGGGACCGGGGGGGAGGAGTAGATGGCGATGGAGAAGAACGTCTGCACGGTCGTCGGGAACGCGCGCCTCCGGCCCGCCGCGGCGGGGATGACGCTCGACGAGGCGAGGGCCGAGGCCGAGCGTTGCACCGCGTCGAGCCCGTGCCTTTACTGCGACGTCTGCCAGCTCATGTGCCCGGATCTCGCTATCACGCGTGATACCACGACGTCCGCGATCCAAATCGATCTCAACTACTGCAAGGGCTGCGGCCTCTGCGCCGTCTACTGCCCCCACGGTGCCATCTCGATGGTCGTGGACGAGTAGGGCGGGGGCTCGCCCCCGCCGGCCGATTGCAGAATCTGCAAAATTGACTAGCTTGCCGAGCCTCGGTCCAGATCATTCCGCCGACTTTCTACCGCGGAGTGAACTCCGCGGTCAGGATGCCTGCGCTCTTTCCCGAACCGGTCCCTCTTCCGGCAAGCCCGTTGGGCTTGGCCGAAGGCCATCCTGACCGCGGTCCTCCGGGCCGCGGCCTGCGGGTCGGCGAGGGCCGCATGAAAAGTGTAGCGGACCGAAGATCGCCTATTTAGCTTGTCGTCAAATTTCGACGAAAATTGACGGCATGGTAGGCAAATTTGCACCGGACATTGAGGCCGAGATTGTCGGATGGATCGGTTGGTTCTGGCTCAAGAACGGTCGGCAGCAGCTGTAGAGCTCACCGCCACGGACGAGTTGTTCCCGAGTTGTCCGAAGGTTGCATCCCCCCGTCGCCCGCGATACCGTGATTCGGCGCCGGTGAAGGCTTTGCGGCGCCGATGAGGTCGACGTTGAGGAACTGCCGGAAGTGCGGATCGCCGAACCCGGACTCGAACCAGTACTGCAACAAGTGCGGGTGCGTGCTCGACGTCGCGACGTCGCTGGTCCGGGCCCAGCCGCGGACGTTCATGCCGTTCGTCCAGCGCTTCCGCTGGCGGTGGGTGGGGTTGAGCGTGCTCGTGATCATGGGGACCGCGACGCTCGCCGCGGCCGGCGTGGGCGTCGCCGCGGCCGGGATGCTCTCGGAGGGGATGGCGACCGACTCGCTCGGCGGGATCGCCGCGAAGGCGCCCGGGCTCACGGTGATAGCCGTGGTCGCGGTGCTCGCGGCGTTCTTCATAGGCGGGCTCGCGACGTCGCGGATGTCGCGCGGCCGCACCGTGGCCGAGCCCGCGCTCGCCGCGCTCGTCGTGCTCGGGCTCCTGACCGGGGTCGGGTCGTCGGTGAGCCGGGACGCGCCGCTCGCCGGGGCGATCCTCGCGCTGCCGTGCGCGTTCACCGCCGCGCTCGGCGGGTGGCTCGGCGAGCTCGGCTCGCGGAAGGAGGGGCCGTGATTTCGAGGACCAAGGCGCTGCTCGCCGCGATCGCGCTCTGGATGGCGTGCGCCGCTGCGCCCGCCGCGGCCCTCGCCCAGGGTGAGGAGGGTGACGGCGCCGAGGAGGCCGCCGACGCGGGCGCGCCCGAGATTGCGTGGATCGAGGAGGCCGAGGACTCGTCGCCGCTCCTCGAAGAGACGCTCGAGATGTCCGGCGTCGAGTCGCAGCAGTCCAAGGCGCCGCGCTACCTCCTGCAGAAGATCGTCGTCAAGGGAAACAAGAAGACGATGCGGCGCGTGTTGATGCAGTACGTGGACATGCGCCCGGGCGAGGTGTTCTCCGCCAACGATCCGCGGCTCGAGCTCGCGCGGTACAGGCTGCTCGCGACCGGCTACTTCGAGCGGGTCAGCCTCTCGCTGAAGCGCGGCGATCGCCTCGGGTGGGCGGTGCTCGTCATCCGCGTCAAGGAGCGGAACACCATCGTCATCAAGGATCTCATGATCGGCTTCTCGGAGGTCACGCCGTACGGCAGCATCGGCGTGGCCGAAAACTCGTTCCTGGGCACCGGGATCCAGGTCTCGGGCTCGGTGGTCGGCGCGCGCGATCAGTTCGGGTACAAGCTCTCCATCGCGGACGACCACTTCCTCGGCAGCGACGTCGGGCTGCACATCGAGGGGCGCTACGCGGACGCCGTCGACTTCTTCGGGCACGAGCGGATCCGCGTGGACTCGAGCGATCGCTCCCGCGACTACGCCCTCCTGTACTACAAGCGCGCGGGCCTCCGGGCCGGCACCGGCTACACGCTGCTCCTCGACTTCAACTTCTGGCTCGACTACAGGTTCGAGTTCGTCCGCGCCGACGTGCCGGCCGCGGGATCGCACTACTCCTTCGGCGAGCGCCGCCCTATCGAGTTCGGCCACCTCGTGCCGGGCAACTCGATCCTGTCCAGCATCCTGTTCGGCGTGGCGCGGGACACGCGGGATCACCCGCTCCTCCCGTCCGAGGGATCGTTCTCGGAGCTCGGCGTGGAGCTGTCGAGCGAGGTGCTCGGCTCGAACTACGAGTTCTCGAAGTTCACCGTCACGAACGACACGCACTTCCCGCTCGGAAAGGGGCACTCGATTCGGCTCGGCCTCTTCGCCGGGTTCATCATGGGCGACGCGCCGTTCTACAACCAGTTCTTCGTCGGCGACTTCTCGTCGTTCGTGCCGACGCGGCTCCTCGAGCTCAACTTCTCGCACCTGCAGCCGCGGCTGCTCGACACGTCGGTCCAGGAGATGCGGTACGAGGATCTCGCGGGGGCCGTCACTCTCGAGTACTCGATCCCGTTCTACCGGGGCCAGGGCATGGTCTACGGCGTCAACGGGTTCTTGAACTTCGGCGTCTTCGCGCTCGCCTCCCGCGAGGATCTGCGCACGGATCCCCAAGGGTACCAGGGCTACGAGGTCGTGCCGATGGATCTCACGGCCAACCTCGGCGTGAAGATCGACACGCGCATCGGCGTGTTCATGGTCTCGGTCGCCAACCTGTTCCGGCTGATCCCGAAGGTCGGAGAGGAGATGGCGAAGTGATCGCGCGCGGGCGCAGACGGTCGGCCTGGATCGCCGTCGCGGCGCTCGCGGCGGCCCTCCTCGTCGCGGCCCCCGATCTCCTCGCGGAGGGCACCGAAGGCGCGATCGCGACGCGGCGCGTCGGGCTGCTCATCTCCCGCGACGTTTTGCACACGACGGTCGGCTACCGGGACGTGTTCTCCCCGGCGGTGCGCAAGAAGATGACCTCCGGCCTGCCGACCCGGCTGCTCGTCCACGTGGCGGTCGAGCGGGAGAAGGGCGGCACGCCGGCGGTCTATTGGGCGCGCTCCGCGGAGCTCGTCTACGATCTCTGGGAGGAGAACTACGCGGTCACGCTCGCGGACGTGCAGGGCAAGAGGCACACGCGCGTCGCGAACATCGAACAGGCGATAGACGCGGCGGGCGTTCTGTGGCGCGCGCCGGTGGCGGACACCGCGATCCTCAAGCCGGGGACATACCGGCTCCGCGTGCTCGCGGAGGTCAACCCGGTGTCCGAGGAGATGGTGCGCAACATCCAGCGCTGGATCACCCGGCCGAAGGGCGGGCGCGGCGAGAGCGAGGCGCGCTCGAACTTCTTCGGCGCGTTCGTCGGACACTTCGTCGATCGCAGCATCGGGCAGGCGGAGCGCGTCGTCGCGTTCGTGTCCCAGTGGTTCAAGCTGGGGCAGCCATGATCCGGCGCCTCGACGTCAAGATCGTCTTCACGCTGCTCGTCACCACGCTCATCCCGCTCTCGATCTCAATCTACCTCGTCGGCGAGGCGGTCGACACGTCGCTCGGAGTCGGCCTGAACCCGGCGATCTCGGGGCAGATGGAGCGCGGGCTCGAGATCCACCGCCAGTACATCGAGGCGGTCAAGGGGCAGCAGCGGCTCCGGCTGGAGCAGCTCGCGGACTCGTCGAGCCTGCGCGCCGCCGTGGACACCCGGGACGACGCGCAGGTGGTCGCGTCGCTCGAAAGGAGCCTCGCCGCGGACGCGTCGCTGCGGGAGCTTAGGCTCGTCGGGCCGGGATCGTACGAGGTGAAGGCCGAGGCGCTGCCGCCGCCGGACGCGGACGAGGAGAAGCTCGTGACGCGGAGCGTCGAGGTCGAGCTGGGGCCGTACACGTCGATCGAGGCGGTGTTCGGCGTGGACGCGTCGCTCGTCGAGAGCTACACCGCCGCGGGCAAGGACGCGGCGACCTACGCGGCGCTCGTCCGGGCGCCGCCCAGCTACCTGAACCGGCGCGTCATCTTCGTCTACATCGCGATCCTCGGTGTGATCGTCGCGGCCAGCATCGCCGTGGGCGTGCTCTGGACGCGGGTGCTCGCGCGCCGCATCCACCGCCTGAGCGCCGCGACGGCGCAGGTCGCGCGCGGCGACCTCACGGTGCGGGTCGATCCGGGCTCGGGCGACGAGGTCGGCGAGCTCGTGGAGTCGTTCAACGGCATGGTCGCCGAGCTCGGCGCGAGCCGCACGCGCATCGAGTACCTGCAGAAGATCTCCGCGTGGCAGGAGATGGCGCGCCGCCTCGCCCACGAGATCAAGAACCCGCTGACGCCCATCCACCTCGCAGCGCAGCAGCTCAGGGAGAAGTACTCGGGCGACGACCCGGCGTTCGCGCGGCTGCTCGAGCAGTCCACCGAGATCATCGAGGAGGAGGTCGCGACGCTCAGGCGCCTGACCTCCGACTTCACGGCGTTCGCGCGCCTGCCCGAGGTCCGGCCGCAGCTCGTCGACCTGCGCGAGTTCCTCGAGGAGTGCGAGCAGTCGCTCAGGCACCTGGGCGAGCAGGGCGTGTCCGTCGTGTGGGAGATACCGACCGATCCCATTCCGGTGCTGATCGACCGCATGATGATGAGGCGCGTGATCGACAACCTGACGCGCAACGCGGCCGAGGCGCTCGTCGGCACCGAGGTCGCGGGGCCGCGGATCCGGATCTCCGCGGCCCGTACCGGCGGCCAGAAGCACCCGGAGGTCGAGCTCCGGGTAGCGGACAACGGCCCCGGCATCCAGCCCGAGCACCACCCGTCGATCTTCGATCCGTACTTCACGACCAAGAGCGAGGGCACGGGGCTCGGGCTCGCCATCTGCAAGAAGATCGTCCTCGAGCACGGCGGCCGCATCTGGGTCGACGAGGGCGCGGCGCAGGGGGCCGTGTTCGTCGTCGTGATCCCGATCGCGGGGTGATTCGGGCGATCAACCGATCAGCGCGCAGACGAGGAGCAGGCCGGACACGACGTTGAACGCGAACAGGGCGGTCGCGGTCAGGTTGCAGGCGGTGTGGAGCCGGCGCGTGGCGGGCGTCCCCTTCCCGCCGGCGAGGCGCAGCCCGGCGAAGCCACCCAAGGCGAACAGCAACCCCACGCCGCAGCCGGCAGCGAAGTGCGGCGCCGCGCCGATGGAGAAGCCGTCCAGCGCCCAGATGGCGAGCCCGAAGCAGAGCCCCGCGAGAGCGCACGGCACGTAGATCTTTCCCTTGAGGACGTGTCGCCGCCGGACGAACGATCCCGGGAACCGCGGAAGGATCTTCCTCTTTTCGAAGAACCGCTTCAGGCCGGACAGCGCCATGGCGATCCCCAGCGCGAGGAAAACGGCGAGCATGAGAGCGCCGTGGGCGATCGGGAGGAAGCGGGCCCCCCCCCTCTCCTGCGCCTCCGACGCCGTCTGGCGCTCCACCGCGGCGGCGAGGCTGTCGAGATCCTGGGCGGACAGGAGCGCCGTGATCGCCGCTCCTTCCGGCTCCGATATCCATCCGGGCTTGCGGCCCCGCATGTCCTCTATCACCGCGGCGCGATCCTCGAGGGGCAGTCCCGGGAACTCGTCGAACGTCTCGTCGAGTCCGTGGCACAGGCCGCACTTGACGCGCAGCAGCCGCACGTCTCCGTCGTCGAACGCCGCCTCGGCCCGGATGGCCGCCGCCGAAAGGCAGAGCGCTGCCGCGATGGCGAGCGATGCGAGAGTCCGGTTCATCCTTCCTTCGCCTTCTTCCGGCCGCGCTTCGGCACGTCGTGGGGCTCGATGAAGCAGCTGCGCACGGTGGGCACGGCGTCCTTGATCGCCTCCTCCACCCGGAGGATCAGGTGCTCCACCTCGTCGGCGGAGAGCCCGTCCTCGAAGTCGGCCTCGATCCCGACGAGGATCTGGCTCGCGCCGAGCTGGAGCGTCGCGACGCGGCTCACCTTGCCTATGCCCGGGATCCCGGACAGCGCCTCGCGGATGCGGCGCTGATCCTCGGCGGAGGCCGCCTCGCCGATGAGCAGGCCCTTGGTCTTGCGCGCGAGCAGGAACGCGACGCACGCGAGCAGCAGGCCGATGCCGATCGAGCTCACGCCGTCGAACACCGGCAGCCCCGTGATCTCGGCGAGCGCCACGCCGACGAGGGCGATCGTGAGCCCGCACAGCGCGGCCGTGTCCTCGAGCAGCACGACCGCGACGGTCGCGTCCTTGGTCGCGCGGAGCGCGCCGAAGTTGGAGAGCCCCCGGGGCCTCTTCTTCTTGAACTCGCGGTACGCCACGGAGAACGAGAACGCCTCGATGGCGAGGGAGACGCCGAGGATGGCGTAGATGAGGTACGTCCGCTCGAGCGGGTGGGGCTCGAGGATCTTCTCGACGCCCTCGTAGATCGACACGACCGCGCCGACGAAGAACAGCATGAGCGCCACGACGAACGACCAGAAGTACTGCTCGAGACCGTAGCCGAACGGGTGCGCGTCGTCCGCCGGCCGCTCGCTCCTCTTGAGGCCGACGAGGAGGAACACCTGGTTCGTCGTGTCCGCGAGCGAGTGGACCGCCTCGGCGAGCATCGCCGCGCTCAAAGTCAGGAACGCGACCGCGAACTTGATCGCCGCGATCCCCGCGTTCGCGCCGAGCGCCGCGACCACGACCTTCGTGGTGCCGGATTTCATGGGAGATTCGTTAACACGGACGCGAACGGCCGTACAACCGGGCCGGCGCCGTGCGGCGCCAGGGCATCTTGACATCACAACGTTGTGACGTCACAATGCTTTCGTGAGGCGAGGTGCGCCATGGAAGGGCCGACCCAGCGAACGACGATCTACCTCGAGCCGAAGCTGCACAAGGCGCTCCGGCTCAAGGCGATCGAGACGTCCCAGTCCGTGTCGGAGATCGTAAACAACGCGATCCTGCAGGCGCTCGCCGAGGACGCGGACGACCTCGCGGCGTTCGAGGCACGCGCGGCCGAGCCGGAGATCTCGTTCGAGAAAGCGCTCAAGGAACTCCGGAAGAATGGGCGCCTATAAGGTCTTCTTCAAGAGGTCCGCGCTCAAGGAGCTCGAGGCGATCCCGAAGAAGGATCTCAAGCGGATCCTCGCGGCGATCGAGGCGCTCTCGGTGGACCCGCGGCCGCCGCAGTCGAGGAAGCTCGCCGCCGGCGAGAAGTACCGCCTGCGCCAGGGCGTCTACCGCGTGCTGTACACCATCGAGGACGACAAGCTCGTCGTCTGCGTCGTGCGCGTCGCGCATCGGCGCGAGGCGTATCGGTAGGAGGGGGTCGGGCTCAGCCCTTCCCGGGCTCGGGTGTCGCATTCTCCTCCGGCGCGATCGGGTGCTTCGTCCGCCGCAGGCTGCTGCGACCTTGGTGTGGCACGCGCGCGGCGGGATCGCTGTAAGGGCGGCGCCGATACCCCTTCCTCTCCGGATCGGCGGCGCAGCGGATCTGGATGTCCTGCATGCGCGCGAAGAGATCGAGCAGCTGCTCCGGATTCGGGTAGCGGTCGAGGCCTGCGCGCGCGAGGGCGACGAGCAGCTCGTGGGTCGCCTCCAGCGTCGAGAGGCATCCCAGGTGCGGCTGCTGCTTGATCACGAAGCGGCTCGGGGTCGACGGCGTGAGCATGGCGCGCGGCAGCTGTTGCAGGCTCGGGCTCAGGCGGAGCATCTTCCGCGCAAGGGGCCACGTCGCGTCGAGGAGGAAAACCAGTAGCTGCCGCCCGCCCAGATCGTCCACCGGCGGGTCGCCTTGGGAGAGGTTTCGCGCGCCCGGGCCCGGGTAGAGCAGCACCGCGGCGTAAAGGGGATCGCGGATCAGCGCCTGCACCGCCGCGTCCTCGTCGAAGCCCACGCCGACGCGGATCTCGCTGTTCGAGAGGCAGAGGTGCGTGAGGCGGCCCGTGCCGGCCTTCACCCGCTTGAACTCCTTGGGGTGCATCAGGAATTCGAAGCGCGTCGCCGTCTCCATCGGCTGGATGGAGCCGCACCAGCACAGCGGCTTCGGCCAGAAACAGCGGTAGCACATCTCGCGGGTCATGGCGGCACGACGAGAGTGACCGCCGCGGCCGGAGTTGTCCACGCCTTTACACGGGCGCGGTTCCCCCGTACCTTAGTGCGTCCTTTCCGACGAGAGGAGCGCACCATGATCTCGGCCAAGATCGAGCAGGCGATAGGCATCCTCCAGGAGCTCGACGTCGACGCGTGGATGATCTTCGCGCGCGAGTCGGCGACCGTGCACGACCCGTGCATCGACCTCGTGGTCGGCGGCAACGTGACCTGGGCGTCGGCGTTCATCCTGACGCGGAAGGGCGACAGGATCGCGGTGCTCGGCTCCCTCGACAAGGCCGCGCACGAGCTGCTCGGCCACTACAAGGAGATCGTGCCGTACGTGCAGGGCGTGAGCGGGCCGCTCGTCGAGGTGCTCAAGCGCGTCGATCCGAAGAAGATCGCGATCGACTTCTCCCTCGACGACGAGATGTCCGACGGCCTGACGCACGGCCAGTTCCTGCTCCTCCAGAAGATCCTCGAGGGCACGCCGTACGGCGCGCGGCTGGTGTCGGCCGACGGGATCGTCTCGCGGCTCCGGTCGCGCAAGACGGCGCCCGAGCTCGCCCGCATCGAGCGCGCCTGCGCCGAGACGGTCGACCTGTTCGCGCAGCTCGACAGGCGGCTCGAGACCGGCCTCACGGAGAGGCAGATCGCCGCGATCATGGTCGAGATCATGGAGGAGAAGGGGCTCGAGCGCGCGTGGGACGCGGACCACTGCCCGGCCGTGTTCACCGGCCCGGAGTCGGCGGGCGCGCACGCCGGGCCGACGGATCGGGTCATGGAGCCCGGCCACCTCATGAACGTCGACTTCGGCATGCGGTTCGAGGGGTACTGCTCGGACCTGCAGCGCACCTGGTACTGCCTCCGCCCGGGCGAGAAGGCGCCGCCCGCGATCGTGCAGAAGGGGTTCCATGCCGTTCGCGACGCGATCCGCAAGGCGGGCGAATTCATGAAGCCGGGCGTCCGTGGCGTGGAGGTGGACGCGGTGGCGCGCGGCCACATCACGGGGCTGGGATTCGAGGAGTACCCGCACGCGCTCGGCCACCAGATCGGGCGCGCGGCGCACGACGGCGCCGGGCTGCTCTGCCCGCGCTGGGAGCGGTACGGCACCAAGCCGGACGCGATCGTCGAGGCCGGGCAGTGCTATACGATCGAACCGCGCGTCAACGTGAAGGATCACGGCGTGGCCACCATGGAGGAGATCGTCGTCGTCACCGAGGACGGCGTCAGGTATCTATCGAAGCCGCAGACCGAGATCATGCTCATCGGGCGCTGACCCGAGGTCAAGGAGAGAAGCATGGGTGAGTTGAACGCTCCGACCAAACGAACCAAGATCCTGCCCGAGAACGCGTACACCAAGCTCAAGCCGGGCGAGGTGTACGTGCCGATCGTCCCGGCCGAGGACACGCGCGCCGAGGTGACGAAGTGGTCCGTCAGCTTGGGCCTCATCATGGTCGTCATCTTCTCGGCCGCTTGCATCTACATGGCGCTGCGCGCCGGCAACGCGATCGAGGCGGCGATCCCGATCGCGATCCTCGCGATCTTCTTCGGCAAGCTGCGCAAGGTGCGCAGCACGATCCTCGAGAACGTGATCGTGCAGTCGATCGGCCAGGCCTCGGGCGTGGTGGCGGCCGGCGCCGCGTTCCTGGTGCCCGCGATCTACATCAACAACCTGGTGCCGGAGTGGTGGCAGATCTTCCTCGCGTGCTTCATCGGCGGCGCGCTCGGCGTGGCGCTCATCATCCCGCTGCGCAAGTACTTCGTGCGGGATCTGCACGGCGAGCTGCCGTTCCCGGAGGCGACCGCGATCAACGAGATCCTGTGCTCCGGCGAGTCGGCCGGCGCGACCGCGGGCAAGGTGCTGATCATCGCGTTCCTCATGGGCGGCGCCTACGACTTCGTCGTCGAGGGGTTGAACCTGTGGCCGTCCGCGATCTCGTCGACGGCCGTGCTCGGCGGCGCGGGCGAGGCGATGGCCGGCGCGCGGTTCGAGATCACCATCTTCGGCCTCGCGGCGCTGTTCGGCCTCGGCTACATCATCGGCCTCAAGTACGCGTCGATCATCGCGGCCGGCTCGGTGCTCGCGATGCTGCTCATCGTGCCGCTCATCTACGTGTTCGGCTCGCAGCTCACCGCGTTCGACTTCGCGGGCGCGACCCACGACGTCTCGCAGATGGGCGCGGGCAAGATCTTCGCGACGTTCGTCAAGCCGATCGGCATCGGCGCGATCGCGATCTCCGGGCTCATCGGCATCATCCGCATGGGCAAGATCGTCGTCGGCTCGGTGTCGCTCGGCTTCAAGGGGCTCAAGAAGGGCGCCGTGTCGGCCGACGAACCGCGCACCCAGACCGACATGAACCCCAAGAACGTGCTGCTCATCCAGCTCGGCATGGCGCTCCTGTTCGCGGTGCTGTTCTTCGTCGTCGCGATGATCACCGACAAGGAGCCGGGGATCACGTACTCGGGGGGCGAGGCTTTGCTCTACGCCGTGGTCGGCGCGGTCGTCGGCTTCCTCCTGTCGTTCCTGTTCACGCCGGTCGCGGCGCAGGCGATCGCGATCGTGGGCGTCAACCCGGTGTCCGGCATGACGCTCATCACGGTCGTCATCACCATCGCGATCCTCGTGGCGTTCGGGCTCAAGGGCGCGGGCGGCATGTTCGTGGCGCTCATCGTGGGCACCGCGGTGTGCACCGCGCTCTCGACGTCGGGCGCGCTCATCTCGGACTTCAAGATCGGCTACTGGATCGGCGCCACGCCGCGCCAGCAGCAGAGGTGGAAGTTCCTCGGGCTCGCGGTCGCGGCGCTCGTGGTCGCCTTCGTCATCCCGGTGATGGACAAGGGCTACGGCTTCGTGAAGAAGGACGAGTCCGGCGCGCCGATGAAGGACGAGATGGGCAACCTCGTCTCCAACACGGATCAGCTCCCGGCGCCGCAGGCGAACATGATCGCCGCGGTGAGCCGCGGCCTGCTCGACGATCCGGCCAAGCAGCCGTGGCTCCTGTACGGGCTCGGCGCCATCATGGCGATCATCCTGTACATGGCCGGCGTGCCGATGCTCGCGTTCGCGCTCGGCATGTACCTGCCGTTCGGCATCAACATGGCTGTCTTGTTCGGGGCGTTCACCGCCTGGATCGTGTCGAAGACCGGCGGCTCGGATCGGGTCCGCCAGGCGCGCGCCGAGCAGGGCACGCTGATCGCCTCGGGGCTCATGGCCGGCGCCGCGATCTTCGGCATCATCACGGCCGTGCTCCGGCTCCCGGACATCGGCGCGCCGATCCAGCACATCAGCCTCGGCCTGGGCCTGAAGCTCGAGGGCGCGGGGCTCGCGGAGATGCCGCCCCAGAACGCGTTCCAGACGTTCTACGCCGAGAACGGCCAGATCCTCTCCCTCGTCATGCTCTGCGCGCTCGCGCTCGCCTGCTTCCTGCTCGCCATGTGGGGCGCGAAGAAGACGATCCGCGAAGAGGACTCCCAGCAGTAGGATCAGCCGGAGTAGACCCGTCCCCGAGCCGCTCGTAACCCATCCCCTGGCCCCTTCCCCGCGGGGGAAGGGGGACAACTCAATTGGGAACGAGCCGTGCTTTTCATCCGAACGTTCCATTCTCATTCCCCCTTCCCGTTTCGGGAAGGGGGCTGGGGGGATAGGTTTCGAAGGGGGCTGGGGGGATAGGTCTCGAAAGGGGCCGGGGGGGATAGGTTTCGAAGGGGTCCGGGAAAAGGGTCACGCCGCCTTCTTCGGCAGCCCCTTCATGAAAAGCACGAACGCGGCCGGCGCGAACAGCGTCGCGACGGACAGGCAGGCCACCTCGCCGAGGACGGCGAGCGTGGCGAAGCTGTTGATCGCGCCGTTGATCGAGAACCACATGGCGCCGAAGCCCAGGATCGTCGTGGCGCTCGTGATCATCACCGCCCCGCCCGTGGAGCGGAGCACCCTGTCGATGGAACCCGGCCCCTCCTGCTTGAAGCGCGAGTAGAGGTTCACCGTGTAGTCCACGCCGATGCCGAAGCTGATCGGGATGGCGATATAGTTGAGGAAGTTGATCTTCTGATTGAGCGCCACCGCGGCCCCCATCATCAGGAGCACCCCCGTGATCATCGCCGCCGCGAGGACGAAGACGTCGCGCTTGTTCCTGTACACCACGACGAGGAGCACCATCACGGCCGAGAACGCGATCAGTGTGGCCCACGGCCCCTCGGTCTGCACGTGGCGGATCATGTCGTTGAAGATCACGACCTTGCCGCTGGAGCGGATGATCTTCCCGTCGGCGAGCTTCACCTCGCGGATGATGCGCGAGAAGCGGAAGATCGACGGGCCGTCCCAGACGCTGCCGGTCATGTCGACGTACATGAGCGTGCCGCGCGTGCCGTCGAGCTCCACGTACGGCCGGAGCATCTCCTCGGGCAGGTTGTCGATCGTGATAGGCTTGAGATCTTCGGGCGGGGTGAGCTGCTCGATCTCCACCTTGTCCTCTTTGTTGAGCGTCTTCCACACGCGGTTCTGGATCAGCTCGCGGATCTCGCCGAGGAGCGCGATCCGCTTCTCCTGCTCCTCGACCGAGGCCGGGAGGAAGTCGTGCACCGAGCGGATCGCCTTGATGGCGCGGTCCTTCTTCTTCGGGGCGGTCTTCATGTACGGGGAGAGCGCCTTCTCGATCTTCGGCACCTGGTCGACGTCGTCCGCGAGGAAGATGTGCGGCGAGCTGCGCTGGCCGAGGATCTGCTCCGCGTCGTTGCTGCGCTTCCCCGACCCCTCCTTCGCCGCGACCTGGTTGCGCAGCTTGCGGAAGTCGTACTCGAACGGATCGCGCAGGAAGAAGACGAGCGACACGATCGACGCGATCGTGAGGACGACCCCGGTCCAGAACACCTTGCGCGGGTGGCGCGTCACGATCCACGCCGAGGCCGCAGAGAAGATGCGCCCTTGCTCGTGCTTCTCCTTGGACAGCGCCTTGAACGGGAAGTGGCGCTCCATGAGCACGGTGAGCGCCGGCGCCACGGTCAGGGCGTACACGAGGCATATGACCATGCCGACGCCGCCTATGAAGCCGAACTGGTTGAACCCCTTGAACTGCGTGGCCATGAGCGACGCGTACGCCGTGCCCGCCGCGAGCGCCGCCGTGGAGACCGAGAGGATCGTGCCGCTTAGGGTGCGCGCGAGCCGGTCGGTGATCTCCCCGCCTTTCGTGCGCTCCTCCATGAAGCGCGCCAGGAAGTATATCCCGAAGTTGATCCCGTTGCCGGCCACGATCGCCGCGAGGAACGCGGTCGCCTGGGTGAGGTAGCCGATGCGCAGGTAGACGATCCCGAACGTCGTCAGGAGGGCGCCTATCAGGTTGATCGTCATGATGATCAGCAGCTTGAACGAGCGGAAGTAGAGGAACACGGATAGCAGGATGAGGACGGTGCAGAGGTTGGAGACCACGAGGATGTCGTTCGTCAGCGCCTTGTACTCCTCGGGGAGGTCCTTCAGCTCGCCGGCGAGCTCCGCCTCGATGCTCGGATCGAACTTCTTCGGATCGAGCGCCGCGATCTCGGCTTCGACCTTCTTCGTGAACCGCTCCGCGAACTTGACGCCCGTGTTGCTGCCCGGCGTCTTGATCACGATGACGAGCATCGTGCCGTCCGCGTTGGTCAGGTAGCCGTCGAGGTACTTGTCGAACTTGTCGAGCTTGTCCTCGTACTCCGCCCGCTTCGCCTTGAAATCGAACGCGGGCTTCTTCTCCCTCTTCTCATCCGAGTCCGACGACAGGTCGACGAAGAACGGGTTCGCCTTGGCGATCTCCTCGTCGACGCGCGCCTGCACCTCGTCCCTGAGCTTGGTCAGCTCGTCGGTCTCGACGTACAGGAACTTGTTCTTGTCGAAGAAGGCCTTCTGCGTGTCGACCTTGTACTCGATGTAGAGGACCTCTTCCGGCGGGTAGGCCCTCATCTTCGAGACCAGGGCGTCGGCGAACCGCTCCATCGCGGGGAGGTTCTTGCCCGCGACCTGGACCATGAGCGTGCCGCGTCCGCCGATCCGCTTGTTGATCGACTTGAGGTCCCGCACCGCGGGCGACTGGTCCGGGAGGAGGTCGGCGAAGTTCGAGTGGATCCCGATCTTGGTCGTCAAGAAGCCGCCGGCGGCGGAGAGCGCGAGCCCGATCGCGACCACGAGCCACGGGTGCCTGCAGATGAGCGCGGCGAGGCGCACCGAGAATCGGTTGATCATGCTGCGCTCTTATCATGAACCCCGGGAATTGTCTTCAGCGCGCGGCCGCCAAACCCGCGTCCCGGGCGCCTTCGAGCCCTGCGCCGGCGTCCGGGGCGCGCTCCTCCCCGCCGGCGTTCGGCGCCGAGAACCTGCCGTCGCCGTCGGCGTCGACGAGCACGGGGTTCGTGAAGGCGAACGGCTGCAGCTTCGTGAACGGGAGCACCTCGGTCATAGGATCGTCGCCCCGCGCGATCGCCACGATCCAGGAGTCGCGCGCGACGGGCAGGCGCAGGCCCAGGCGTCCGCGCACCGCGCCCTTCGTCCCCGCGCCGAGCGCGCCCTCGGCCGCGAGCTCGCCGTTGACCCAGAGCTCGATCGTGTCCACGTCGATCCACGACGCGGCGCGCACCTCCACGTCGACCTGGATCCGCCCGTCCGTCGCCGCGACGAGATCGCCGGGCGCGCCTCCGCCGGCCGACAGCGTGATGAACGGCCCGCAGGTCACCTGAACGCGGCCCGCGCGCACCGCGTCGGCCATCGCCTCTGGAGAAGGCGGCCCGCCGGCGTCCTGGACGCGCACGTAGTTCCGCGGGAAGCCGGCCCACTGGTAGATGAGGACGTGGGAGTCCGAGCCCCCGGTCGCCGTGTAGCGTCGCCCCAGGTTCAGCAGGTCGAACCACTCGGTCACGTTGCGCCGCGTGACCGTCATGTCGTTGTTGTCCATCCCGTTCCACAACTCGACGGCGTCGAAGTCGGGCGAGTACTCGGGGTTCGAGGCGACGCCGGTCTTCGCGTCGAGCCCGCCGAGGCCGAAGTAGCCGATGTTGTACTCCACCATCCGCGGGTGGTTGGCCTGGAGGATCGCGCCCGGCGCGGCCTCGCGGATCGCGGCGAACAGGGTGCGCGGCGTCTGGCCCGCGAACGGCGGGATCGGCTCGCCCGCGGGGTACGGCCAGGCGTTGAAGTGGCCCCACTGCGGATCCTCGGTGGTCACCTCCACGCCGCGGGCCGAGCCGAGGGCGGCCGAGGCGCCGAGCTGTGCGATCGCCGGCCCGTAGTCGGTGACGACGTTGTGGTCGGTAGCGACCGCGAACCCGAGCTCCTCGGCGAGCAGCGAGGTGACGCGATCCGGGAGCGTCACGGACGAGTCGAAGCTCGGCTCCGCGTGGAGGTGGAACTCGGCGGCGGTCCAGCCCGGCGTGTCGAACGCGCGCTCGAGCGCGACGCGGAGCACCGCGCCCTTGTCCTCGGCCACGGCGATCGTCTCGGTCGCGATCGCGTGCTCGAGGCCGTGCATCGCCGTGACGCGGTACTTCCCGATCGGCAGCTCGACCGTGCCCTCGCCGCGAGCGGCGTAGACGATGTTGTCGGCCCCGCGCGCCGACCAGCGCGGGCCGAGCTTCGGATCCGGGGTCGACGACACGCCGCGGAGCACGAGGCGCGCCGGGATCGGCGTCCCTCCTGCGTCGGTGACGCGGAACCGGAGCACGCCCGGCGTCGGCGGGGTGAGCGCGGCCACGGCGACCTCTTCCGGTCGCACGTCGACGGACAACCGATCCTCGCCGCCAGGGGTCCGCGCGACGATCTCGTACCGCCCGGCCGGGATCCAGACGGCGAACGCTCCGTCCGCGGCCGCTTCGGCGACCAGGGACGGTCCTCCCTCGGGCCGGGAGACCTCGATGGAGACCCACGCCGGCGCCGGCGCCAGCACGCCGCGGATCTCCCCGAGCGGCTCTCCGAGCGCGATCCACGCCTCGCGCGCCGCGCGCTCGAGCCCGCCCGGCACGACGACGAGCGTGCGTCGCCACGTCCTCCACGCGCCCTTGGGAAGCGGCGCTGGAGCGGTGGCGGCCGCGGCGCCCATCGGCCCGTGCGGCTCGAACTCGAAGGTTATGGTGGGCGCGTCTCCCGGGAACGCGAGCGCGTACGAGGCCGCCTCACCGCGTCGGCCGATCCACCGGGCCTCGGCCGTTCCAGGCTCGGCCGCGAAGCCCAAACCGGGCGCGAACGTGTGTCCGTCCGGCCAGGCCACCCGATCCCCGACCTGCACCGCGGGCAGCGCCGCGTCGCCCGTGTTCCTGACGGCCGTCTCGATCACGGCGTACGGACCCGAGGGCGCGAGCTCCACGCGGGTCGTCGCCTCGATCCCCGCCTTCTCGTCGCTCGCGCGGATCACGACCGCCGGCCTGCCGTCGCGCTTCTCGGCGCGGACGCGGGTCACCGCGAGCGCTACCTCCTTCCCGTCCACGCGAACGACGGGCCGCAGCTCGTCGAGCTCGCCGCCCTCGGCCGCGGAGGTCACGACGCCGACAATCGATCCCTCGCGATGCTCGAGCCGCGGATCGTCCTCGTCTCCCGCGACGAGCACGGCGATCGACGCGCTCATGAGCACGAAGTCGCCCTCGCGGCCTTTGACCGGCGTGATCGGCGGGTTCTTGGTCGATCCGATGCGCCACACCACCGCGCCGCCGCCCGCGAGCGGCCTGCGCAGCGCGTCCGAGCAGCTCGGCCCGAGCGCGACGAACGCGGCGAAGGCGAGTGCGGCGGGGATCGCGAGGAGGGATGGCGGCAAGCGCCTCTGGCGGCACGGGTTGGTCATGCCTCGCTCACGGCGCCATGCAGCAGATGGTGATAGGGGTGTTCTCGACGACGCTCCCTTCCAGGGAAGCGGCGGACGCCGTGCACGCGGTGTCGGCGACCTTGTCGAGGATGGCCGCCCGGGTCATCGCCGCGCTCGAGGAGAGGACGCACGTTTCGGAGCCGGGCAGATCCGCGAGCTCGACGTAGCCCGTGGCGCAGCCGGCGAGATCCACGAGCGTGACCGAGGATCCGGCGCAGCTCCCGGCCGGGCTGCCGCAGGTGCAGGTCGCACAGTCGCGGGTGTCGCTGTAGTCGGTATAGCGCATCGACCGCTGATCGTAGGCGCTCCCGGACGGGCACAGGACCTCGCCGGACCTCCAGATGCACAGCTCCCCCTCGAACGGCGGCTCGGGAACGGGCAGGCACAATGCGCCGCCCGTGCAGCCGCCCGCGTCCGTCGCGCCGCCGCAGGTCATGAGGCGGGTGGCGAGCTCCACGGGCGGGATCACCTCGACGCTCTCGACCGGGCAGCTGCCGCCGGCCACGATCAGGCCCGAGGAGTCGAAGCTGTAGTAGCGACCGCCGAAGATCTCGCCGCCGAGGTTCGTGCACGCCGCGCTGAGGTACCAGAACGAGGGGGAGGAGGTGTCGCAGGTGGAGGTCGTGCCGTGATACTCCAAGGTGCCGCTGCCCGCGCACGTCACGCCCGCGGCGTCCCCGCAGCCGCAGTCGCACGTGGAGGACGGCACGGTGAGCTCCGTGAGCGCGTCGATTCCCGCCTCCGGGTAGTCCCCCCCGCACGCCGGGAGCGTGGACGCCGCGGCGCCCAGGTACAGGACCGACGGGCCGTTCCAGCCAGCGACCGTGTCCTCCACGCACGCGTGGGTCCCAGCGGGGCACACGTCCGAATCGGTATCTGAATCGGTGTCGGTGTCCGCATCCGAATCGGAATCGCCGTCCGTGTCCGCGGTGCCGCTATCCAGATCGAAGCCGTATCCGTCCATGGACGCCACGACGCTGCAGCCGCACACCAGCGCGAGGAGCATGAGAATGATAATCGTCTTCACGGCTAGAACCTCCCGACGACCGCGAGACCGGCCGCATCGTTGGAGACCACGGGGGCCACGACGGTTCGTTCCTCGGATCCCATTTTGGGCTCGACGAAGAACAGGACGACGCCCGTGATCACCCCGGCCGCCGCCACCCCGAACAGGATGTCCGCGCCCAGGGCCAGGCGTTCCACCCGGTCGGCGTCGTCCTCATACCGGGGCGGGCACTGCCCGGCGACGCAGCTCCCGTCGATTTCGTTCTTCTTCGACAGCGCGACTCCGCCCAGGACGCCGCCCGCGATTCCGGCCGCCGCGCCGACCCCCAGGGCGACCCACGTCCAGACGCGCCGCCCGTTCTCGGCCGCCCGATCGGGCGAGCCTGCGCCGTCGTCCCGCGTCCCGCCCGCCGCCACGGTCACGACGACCCGCCGGCCGCCCGCCACCCGGACGACCTCGCGGTGGAGCTCCTCGGCTTCGAGCCGGACGGAGATCTCGTGATCGCCCAGATCGAGAGGGATCGGGCCCGCGAGCGGCGTCGTCCCCCGCTTCTTGCCGTCCACGAACACCGTGGCGCCGTCGACGCCGGACTCCACGGCCACCGTGCCGACCAGGGTGCCGAGCCGCGCGATCTCCGCGTCGGCCTCGGCGCGGCGCTCCGCGGGGATCTCGCCACCCCCTCCCTCCAGGTAGCGGGAGTAGGCCGCGTGGGCGGCCGCGTAGTGCCCGAGCTCGTTCTCGACCTGCGCGATGTTCCACAGGATCTTGAAGTGCGGGCGGATCTCGTACGCCCGCTCGAACGCGACCGAGGCCTGATCGAACTTGCCGGCCTCGTAGAGCTCCACGCCCTGCTGGTAGTGCGCCCGGGCCTCCTTTGCCGCGACGTCCTCGGTTTCCTCCGCGGCGACCGCGGCGGTCCCGAAGGCCGCCGCCCCGGCGAGCGCAAGCGCGACGAGCGCGCGGTGAGTTCGTTCGAGAGAGCCCATGATCGTGTTTTCCTCCGGCGGACCTGTGTGGCGCCGTCCCGCGGCGCGCCTCGACGTCGAGAGGGAGAAGTTAGCGCCGGTCGGGGCGTTCCTCAAGGAGCATTGCGGCGCCGAGCCGATCTCGTACCGCCGGGCGGCGCCGGTTTAGCTCTCTTTTCGCGCGGCGCGATTTGCTATGATCGAACGCTGGAAGGGGAACCCATGGCGAAGGCGAAGGGTGCGACTCCCGAGGTCTCAGCGCTGCGCGCCCGGTTGCGGGAGCTGGCCGATCCGAAACAGATCGCGATTCTCCAGCGGTTCTTCAAGACCGGGCCGGGCGAGTACGGCGAGGGCGACGTCTTCATCGGCGTGAAGGTGCCGCGGATCCGCGCGCTCGTCCGGGAGCACAAGGGGTTCGAGCTCGCGAGTGCCGAGGCGCTGCTCGCCTCCTCGGTGCACGAGGAGCGGATGCTCGCGCTGCTCCTGCTCGTGCACAGGTTCGAGCGGAGCGAGGACGCCGCCCTGCGGCGGAGGATCTACGAGCTGTACCTCGCGAGCACCGCGCACATCGACAATTGGGATCTGGTGGACTCGAGCGCGGCGCAGATCGTCGGCGGCTATCTCCAGGACCGCGACCGCGCGCCGCTGTACGCGCTCGCCCGCTCCGGGAGCCTCTGGGACCGGCGCATCGCGATGATCGCGGCGTTCCGTTTCATCCGCCGCAACGACTTCGACGACGCGCTGCGGATCGCCGCCGTCCTGATAGGCGATCGCGAGGACCTCATCCACAAGGCGGTCGGCTGGATGCTGCGGGAGGTCGGGCAGCGCGACCGCGAAGCCGAAGAGGCGTTCTTGAAGAAGCGCTACAAGGGAATGCCGCGCACCATGCTGCGCTACGCCATCGAGAAGTTCGAGGAGCCCAAGCGCCAGGCGTACCTCAAGGGGACGATCTGACGGTGGACAGAGCGGACCAAGTGGACGGAGTGGACAGGGGAAGGCTAGGGCGCTGAAACCTGCAGGCGTCCTTCGACGACGTACTGATCCGGTAGATCCTCTTCGACAACACGCGCGACGAGGCCGCCGGCGGCGAGCTCGGCGATCAGCGCCTCCTCGGAGAGCTTGTGCTTAGGCGACGGGCCGCGATCGCTCTCGAGAGTGAAGTCGACGATGGTGAGCCGGCCCGACGGCGTGAGCGCGGCGGCGATCTTCTTGGCGTACGCGACGCGGTCCGGGAGGTGGTGCCAGGTGTCGACTATCAGCACGCGGTCCACGCTCGCGGGCTCGAGCCCGGGATCATCCGGCGCGACGGCGCGCGCCGCGACGTTGGCGAGCCCCTCCTTCGCCGCGCGCTTCGTCATGTGGTCCACGAGGTTCGGCTCGACGTCGAGCCCGAGCACCTTCCCGCCCGGGCCAACCGCCCGCGAGAGGTACGGGAGGAAGTAGCCCGTGCCGGCGCCGATGTCGGCCGCGGTCATGCCCTCCGCTATCTCCATGAGCGCGATCACGTGCTCCGGCTTCTGCCACTCGGCGCGCGCCGGGTCGTCGAACGCCGCGACCCACTTGTCGACGTCGCTGAAGTCGTGCGTCATCCCGTGGCCGCCGTGGTGGGGCTTCGCCTCGCCCCCGCCGCAGGCGACCGCGAGCAGCGCGATCACCGTCACCCCGAGCATCCCAGTCGTTCTTTTCTTCTTGTCCATTTCGTCCACTCCGTCCATTCCGTCCACTCCGTCCACTCCCTACTTCCTTCTTCTCCTCGCCCTGTTCACCAGCACCGGGATCAGGATCGCGGGGGTCACGACGAGCGCGCCGAGCAGCAGGAAGACGAGCAGCTCGCCGATGGCGATCATGGCGTTGCTCCCGTTTCGTGGAGCCTCTGAATCACTGTGCAGAAAAACGAGAACAAAGAATTCAGCTCGGGTTCGGTCTCGGTCGTCCGATTCGCGGTCATGCGCAAGTACGTCTTCCCTTCCGATGTCTCGGTCCCGATGGACAGGTCGCGCCCGGCGAGCAGGAACGATTTGATCTCCCGGCTCTCGAGCAGGCGCTTCACGCGGCGCTCGTCGTTGGCCTTGATCACGAACGCCTTGTCGAACTCCTCGTCGCCGATCACCACGTCCTGCGCGCCGAAGAAATGCATCAACGCGTCGGCGAAGTCCTGCGGCCAGATCGTGAACCGGAAGCCGTCGTCGGAAGGGACGAGAAAGCTCAGCTTGAGCGGGCGAGTGTCGGTTTCGACGAAAACGATTTGCGAGTCGGAAAACGGAATCGCCAAATGGAAAGTCATGTAGGTGTGGTCGACGGTCGTTTTGATTCCGAATTCGCCATCGTGCGCGGCAGCGAACCGGGTCCAGGCGTCCCGTTTTCGAGTCGTGTCGAGGACGTCGTCGCCGAACCTGCTGGAATGGATCATGGTGTCGACGATCTCTCCCACCTTGCTCGGACGCGCCTCCTTCGTCATGGGCACCCTTCCCCTACCCCTTCACGAGCGGGCGGTACTTCACGCGGTGGGGCTGGTCGGCCGCGGCGCCCAAGCGGCGGTGGCGGTCCTCCTCGTACGCGTCGAAGTTGCCCTCGAACCAGACGATCTGGCTGTCGCCCTCGAACGCGAGGATGTGCGACGCGATGCGGTCGAGGAACCAGCGATCGTGGCTCACGACCACCGCGCACCCGGCGAACCCGAGCAGCGCGTCCTCGAGCGCGCGCAGCGTGTCCACGTCGAGATCGTTCGTCGGTTCGTCGAGGAGCAGGAGGTTGCCGCCGCTCTTGAGCAGCTTGGCGAGGTGCACGCGGTTGCGCTCGCCGCCCGAGAGAGCGCCGACCTTCTTCTGCTGATCCGAGCCGTTGAAGTTGAACCACGAGACGTACGCCCGGCTGTTCACCTCGCGGGTGCCGATCTTGAGCGAGTCCGCGCCGCCCGAGATCTCCTGCCACACGCTCTTGTCGCCGTCGAGCGAGTCCCGGCTCTGATCGACGTACGCGAGCTGCACGGTCTCGCCGACCACGAGCTTGCCCGCGTCCGGCGTCTCCTGTCCGGTGATCATGCGGAGCAGCGTCGTCTTGCCCGTCCCGTTGGCGCCGACGATGCCGACGATGCCGCCGGGCGGGAGCCGGAAGTCGAGCCGGTCGATGAGCAGCCGATCGCCGTACCCCTTGCACAGCTTGTCCGCGACCACGACCTCGCCGCCGAGCCGCGGCCCCGCCGGGATCGAGATCTCCACCGCGCGCTCCCGCTCCTCCGCCGACTGATCCGCGTTGAGGAGCCGCTCGTACGCCGCGACGCGCGCCTTGCTCTTCGCCTGCCGCGCCTTGGGGTTCATGCGCACCCACTCGAGCTCGCGCTCCAGCGAGCGGCGCCGCGCGGTCTTCTGCTTCTCCTCGACGCCGAGCCGCTTCTCCTTCTGCTCGAGCCACGAGCTGTAGTTCCCCTTCCACGGGATCCCCTCGACGCGATCCATCTCGAGGATCCAGCCCGCGACGTTGTCGAGGAAGTAGCGATCGTGCGTGATCGAGATCACGGTCCCCGGGTACTCCTGCAGGTGCCGCTCGAGCCACGCGACCGTCTCGGCGTCGAGATGGTTCGTCGGCTCGTCGAGGAGCAGCATGTCCGGCCGCTCGAGCAGGAGGCGGCAGAGCGCCACGCGGCGCTTCTCGCCGCCGGAGAGCACCTTGACGTCCGCGTCCCCGGGCGGGAGCCGGAGCGCCTCCATCGCCACGTCGACGACGCGGTCGATCTCCCAGGCGTTCGCCGCCTCGATCTTGTCCTGCACCTCGGCGACCTCGGCGAGCACCTTCTCCATCTCGTCCGGCGAGAGCTCCTCGCACAGCTTCATGTTGAGGTCGTTGTACTGGTCCAGGAGCGCGCGCGTCGCGGCGACCGCCTTCTCCACGTTGCCTCGCACGTCGGTCGTCTCGTCGAGCCGCGGCTCCTGCGGCAGGTAGCCGATGCGGATGCCGTCCGGGTGCCAGGTCTCGCCGAAGAACTCGGTCTCGACGCCGGCCATGATCTTGAGCAGCGTGCTCTTGCCGGCGCCGTTCGAGCCGATCACGCCGATCTTCGCGCCGGGCAAAAAGGCGAGGGTCATCCCCTTGATCACGGCCTTGTCCGGCGGGTAGACCTTCCGCACGTTCTGCATGGTGAAGACGAACTGGTGGCTCATGGCTTGCTCCTCCCCGCTTTGGGGATTCGAATTCTAAGCAAATTCGGCCCGCCATGCTACGGTTCGCGCATGGGAAACGACGGAGCGCAGCGGTGAGCCCGGTCGTCGTCGCGTTGATGGCGCTCGCGGCCGTCGCCGCCGCGTTCGCCGCGCTCTGGCTTTCTGGCCGAAGGCGCCGGGCCGACGAGGCGGCGGCCGAGGCGGAGCGGCTCAGGGCGGCGCTCGATCAGGAGAAGCGGAGCACGGAGGAGAAGCTCGCGCTCATCGCGGGGGCGCGGGAGAGCCTGGCCGAACAGTTCCGCAGCCTCGCCGCGCAGATCGTCGACGAAAGGAGCAGCCGGTTCGCGGCCGAGAGCAAGGAGCGGCTCGGCGAGATGCTCGATCCGCTGCGCCTGCAGATCGGCGAGTTCAAGAAGAAGGTGGAGGACGTCTACGACAAGGAGGCGCAGGGCCGGGCCTCCCTCCTGCAGGAGATCCGCCACCTCAAGGATCTGAACCAGAAGATCGGGGAGGACGCGATCGCCCTCACGCGCGCGCTCAAGGGCGACGCGAAGGTGCGCGGCAACTGGGGCGAGCTCGTGCTCGAGCGGGTGCTCGAGCAGTCGGGGCTCGCGAACGGCCGCGAGTACGAGACGCAGGTGCGGCTCCACGAGCGGTGCGGCGGCGCGCAGGCGCGCTACCCGGACGTCATCGTCCACCTGCCCGAGGGGCGCGACGTGGTCGTCGACTCCAAGGTCTCGCTCGTCGCGTTCACGGAGTATACGGCCGCCGAGACCGACGAGGAGCGGCGCGCCGCGCTCAAGCGGCACGTCGACTCGGTCCGCGCCCACGTCAAGGGCCTGAGCGAGAAGAGCTACGACGATCTCGCGGGGATCTCGTCGCTCGACTTCGTCGTCATGTGCGTCCCGAACGAGCCCGCGCTCATCGCCGCCGCCGCCGAGGACGCGGCGCTCATCGAGGACGCCTTCGCGCGCCGGGTGGCGCTCGTCGGCCCGTCCACGCTGCTGCTCACCCTGCGGATGGTCGCCTCGATCTGGCGCACCGAGCACCAGAACCGGCACGCGCTCGAGATCGCGGAGCGCGGCCAGCTCCTGTACGACAAGCTCGTCGGCTTCGTCGAGGATCTCCGGCGGATCGGCAAGCAGATCGACGACGCGCGCGCGGCCTACGACGACGCCGAGGGGAAGCTGATCGCGGGCACGGGCAACCTCGTGGGCCAGGCGAAGAAGCTCGTCGAGCTCGGCGTGAAGGCGAAGAAGCAGATGCCCAGGGAGCTGAGCGAAAGGAGCGACGAGCCGTGACGCCCATGCGCGCGTCGTCCGTCGCCCTCGCCGCCGCGCTCGCCGCAACGGCGCTCTTCGGGTGCGGCGCGCCGCGCCCCGAGATCGCGAAGCCCGGGAAGAAGATCGAAGGCGGGGAGCTCGAGCGGGCGCCGCTCCACGCTCGCGCCGTGGTGTTCATGATGGCGCGCTGCCCGCACTGCGCGGAGCTCTTCCGCGTCCTTTTGCCCCTGCGCCGCGAGCTGAACGGCGCGCTCGGAATCTCGGTCGGCTTCGTCGGGGCGCTGGGCGCCGACGGCGCGCCCGATCTGTCGGACGACGACGCCGAGGTCGCCGCCGCGACGATCGAGCTGTGCGCGGGGCGCAGCGCGACGCGCGAGGACGCCTGGTTCGAGTTCCTCGAGTGCGAGTACGAGGGCTCGAGGTGGCACGCGCTCCCCGGCGGGTGGCGGACCTGCGCCGAGCGCGCCGGGATCGACGCGGCGGAGGTCGAAACGTGCGTCGAGGACGGCTCGGGGCGCGAGGAGCTCGGGATGTCGATCGCCGCGAGCGCCGCCGCGGGCGTGCGCGCCGCGCCGATGATCTTCGTCGACGACAGGCCGTACTTCGGCGAAAGGACGCGCGAGGCGCTGCTCGCCCAGATCTGCTACGGCGCCGGGAGAGAGGAGACGCGTCCCAAGGCGTGCGTTGCGGTCGAGCCGCCTTTGCCCGTCGCCGCGACTTTGCTCGCGGACAGCCGGTGCACCGACCCCGACGCGTGCGACGTGGAGCGGGAGATCGTGTTCCTCGAGGCGCTCGTGCCCCAGCTCGCGATCGCGCGGGTCGACTTCCGCAGCTCGGAGGGTCGGCGGCTGTACGAGCTCATCGGTGTGGCCGCCGGGCCGAAGCACCTCCCGCTGCTCATCGTGGACGGCGCGATCGACGAGCTCACCTTCGTCAGGTCCAGGCTGGAGGACTACCTCGTCCGGTTCGGGCGCGGCTACCTCATGCCGATGGGAGAGGGCCGGGATCCGCTCGCGGAGCTCTGCGACAACGGGCTGGACGAGGACGACGACGGCGCGATCGACTGCGCCGACGACGCGTGCACGGGCGCCCTCGCGTGCCGCGAGGAGAAGCGCGGCCGGCTGGATCTGTTCATCATGAGCCGGTGCCCGTACGCGATGGATCTGCTGCCGGCGGTCGACGCGTTCCTCGAGCACATGGGGCGCGACAGAAGACAGGTGGATCTGCGGATCGCGTTCATCGGGACCACGGGGGAGGATGGCGCGCCCCGGTCGATGCACGGCGAGGAGGAGGTCGCGGAGGATCTCCGGCTCGCGTGCGCCCAGGAGCTCTACGGCGAGCGGTACAGGTTCATGGAGTACGCCGTGTGCCGCGCCGCGGCCGGACGGCGCGACGATTGGCGATCCTGCGTGCCCCAGGGGATGAGCGCCAAGGCGATCGCGAAGTGCGCCGAGGGGGAGAAGGGCCGCGCGCTCCTCGCCGCGAGCTTCGCGGCCGCCGAAGCCGCGGGCGCCGACGCGAGCCCGACCTTCCTGCTCAACGAGAAGCACCCTTTGGGGGGGCGGACCGCCGAGGGGATCCGCGCCGCATTCTGCACGAGGAACGGCGCCGCCGCCGGGTGCCGTACGCCGATCGTCGAGGCCGAGGAGTCGGACCACGGAGCGTCGGACGGCGCCGCCTGCGAGTGACAATCGATCGCGCCGCTAGCCCCAGCTCCACTCGCAGCACATCTGGGTCCACGTGCCGCACGACACGGTCGGCGACGGGATCATGAGCAGCGGGCAGCTCACGCCCCACTCGACGCACGCGCCGCCGCCGAGCTCGCAGGTGTTCGACGGGTCGATCTCGGTGCAGCACACCTCGGACAGCCCGTCGCAGATCCCGCCCTGGTTCATCTGCGTGCCGTCCGGGCAGGTCCACCACGACTCGCACGAGCCGCCGAGGTCGGCGCACGGCACCCGCAGATCCTCGCAGCACATGCGCGTCGCCAGGTTGCAGAAGTACTCGGTGCGCTGCGCCTCGTAGCTCAGGCAGCCGTCGCGGCACTCCATGTCCGCCTGATCGCCGCACGCCTCGGTGAGGCCGTCCGCCGCGCCGACGGGCTGGCAGCAGATCTCGTCCGCATCGAGGCACGTCCACTCGTAGTTGTGGATCGCGGTCGGCGGGTCGAGCGACTCGGAGCAGGTGTACTCGTCGGTGAACACCTCGCACGCCCACGGGCACTGTGGCGGCGCGCAGCAGGTCTGCAGGAGGCCGCAGCTCAGATCCACCTCGGCGTAGTCGGTCGGGCAGGAGCTCCAGATGTTGACGCACACGCCGCCTATCTCCGTGCACCCGGGCTGCGTGTCCTGGCAACACGTCGCCGTGGCCGAGTTGCAGAAGTACGCGGTCGTGGGCTCCTGCCACTCGCCGGTGCAGTCGACCTCGCACGAGTACCCCGCCTGATCGCCGCAGTACGTAATCCCGCCGGGCGCGCCGACGGGCTGGCAGCAAACGCGATCCTCGGTCGCGCACGCGAAGTTCGGGTTGTACACGGCCGAGGGCGGGTTCAGCGTGCCGGAGCACGAGTACTCGTCCACGAAGTCCGCGCAGAACCAAGGGCAATTGCCCTCCATCGCGGTGTCGGTGTCCGGACCCGCGTCCGCGCCGGCGTCGGCGCCGGTGTCGGTGTCCGAATCGGCGTCGGAGTCCGAATCGGCGTCGGTGTCCGCGTCGGTTCCGGGATCCGGGCATTCGTCGCCCGCGTCCTCGCCCGACGGATCTCCGGGCGCGAGTGACGGCGGCGTCTCATTGCCGCACGACGGGAGCGCCGCGATCGACGCGGTGAGGAGCATGATGATCGAGCGCTTCACGTCGTTCCCTCCTTGTCCGTGAACGGCCGCTAGTGTATCTCGCTTGTTCACGCGCGGGCAACGCCCCCTTCGGCGGGGCGCCGGGCCAAGGAAGCGCGCGGGAGGGATCGCGATGGCGGACGACCGGGACCGGATCGAGGAGGCGCCGGAGGAGATCCGCGGGCTCGCCGAGAGGTGCGTGCTGCACGTGCGGCACAGGCTCGGGTTCGAGCTGGACTACTCGGTCGACACGATCTCGGTGCTCGATCTCTTCGTGTCTTCCGTGCTCACGGAGGAGGGGGAGGGCGAGCTGCCGCCGCCGGGCCACTCGCGGCGCTCGGCCGCGATGCACCTGCTCGCGCCGACCATCGGCGCCTACTTCGGCGAGACGATCCGCCGTGCCTTCCCGTGTCGCTGGCGCTTCACCTCCGGGGACGCGCACCGCTGGGCGCTCGAGTTCGAGGAGATCTTCCTGCGCTTCAACCCGGCGGGCGTCGCCGCGGAGGCGCTCTTCGGCGAACCGTTCGAGGACTGGTCCGGCGCGCTCGTCACCGCACCCGAGCTCACGGCGGTGGTCCACGAGCGGCTCGCGGCCGCGCCGCCGATTCCGGAGGACGAGTTCTTCACGTTCGCCGCGCGGCACGAGGCGCTGCAGATCGTCGAGGACTACCTCCGGGAGCGCGCGGCGCGGTACGGCGCGATCGGGTGCGCGCCGGCCGACTACGACCGCCTACTCGACGTGAATTGAGGCGGGCGTCAGGCTCCCTCTCGGGATCGCGCGGAGCCGAGGCCGCGGACGAGCGACTGTAGGGTGGGATCGGTCGCGACGAGCGCCTCGAGCGCCGCGGAGATCTCCGCGCGCAGCTCGGCGGGCGCCGCGCGCACGACCTCGGAGTCGAGCGCCTCGCCGACGATCCGCTGCACCGCCTCCTCGCGGGAGATGCGCCCCTGGGTGACCTCCTCGGCGATGCGCGTCACCGCGTCCGTGGCCGCGGCTTCGGCCGCGCGGGACGGGGAGTCGATGGCGGCGAGCTGTTCCGCGCCGGCGGCCGCAGCGCTCTCGACGGCCGCGGTCTCGGGCGGGCCGAGCGGCCCTGGGATCTTGTTCACCAAGGCGACGCGCCCCTCAACCCAGGGCGTGCCCGAGCTTCTTCGTGCCGGCCTCGAAGAGCACCTCGACGCGGGCGCCGTCCACGTTGACGACGAGCCCCTTCCCGAACGTGGAGTGCGCGAGCAGGGTGCCCTTCGCGTAGTGGTTGGTGAGTGCGTACGGAACGAACGAGCTGTCCGGCTGCTCCGCCACGTCCTCTTTCCAGCTCTTGTCCGGCTCCTTGTCCTTGGAGCCGCCGAACCCGGCGTAATCGCCCGATCGGCGTCCGGCGGCAGCGCCGCGCTGTTTGGTGCGCTTCATCGACATGGCGTGCAAACCCCCTTCGCTCGCATGGCGTCCGCAGAGCAGCATAGCGAAGTGGGGCGCGTTTTCAACGGGTATCGCCGTCGGGCCGCGCCTGCGATCGGGATCCAATTGGAACTGATATATATATTATCGCATTGGGACGATGAATGCGGGGTCCGCTTTTCATCGCGGAATATTTCAGGGAAGGCGGTACGGTTTCGAAGGGCTTGCCGCGGCTAGAACCCTTGCAAATTGAGCGTTTCCCGAGATGGCATCGGATAACGCCGCGCCCTGGTTGATCTTCAGCGATTGGAGGCCCGCAAACGCAGAATTCAAGAGAGATATCCGAAGGGCGATCGCGGAAACCGTTTAAAAACAAGGCCCATTTCGATTGTCAAAGATGGCGAACGATGCTCGCCCTTTTAAACAAAAGGAAATCTTCAGGTTGATCGCTGCGGACTAGAATTCATAAGGTTTTCCGGTCTTGAAGGCCATATGGGCGAGCATTGGCGCGGAGAATCTCGATGGGGTATTTCACTTTTTCCTTGACGATGCGGATTTCCGAACATAAGGATCGGTCAAACAGAAGTGGGGGAAAACACATAGTGTTCCCACGAAAACAACCAAGGGAGTGATAAAATGACGAAGGCTGATTTGATCAACGCGGTTTCCCAGAACAAGGCGCTCAGCGACGTGTCGAAGAAGGCGGTCACGGCCGTGATCGACGAGACCTTCGAGCAGCTCAAGAAGGCGATCCGCAAGGACGAGCGCTTCTCGTTCCCGGGCTTCGGAACGTTCAACAAGAAGAAGCGCGCCGCCCGCAGCGGCCGCAACCCGCAGACCGGCGAGAAGATCAAGATCAAGGCGCAGACGACGGTCGGCTTCCGCCCGGCGCAGGCGCTGAAGGATTTCATGGGCAAGTGAGGCCCGACACCGATGAAGCAGTAGTCGGTTTTCGATAGAGCTCTGTTCGTCAGGCGCGTCGAGTCTTCGGCGCGCCTTTTTTTTTATCCGGCGATCCGGGCCAGGGCGGCGCGCAGCGGCGCGAGCCCCTCGGACTTCTTGCCGCGGCGGTCGCGCAGCACGAGGATCTCTTCCTTGAGGTCGGGGGTCAGGTGGTGCTCCGCGACGTGCGGACACTGGGCGAGGCGCCGCGCGAGCTCGGTGCCCGGCTCGAGGCGCAGCACGAACGCGTTGCGCCTGCGGATCGCCGCGCCTGCCGCGACGAGCTCGTTCGCGACCTCGATGCCGCTCACGCCCGCGGGCAGGGGGTTCGAGACGCGCAGCCGGACCTCGATAGGCCCCTTCTCGTCCTCGCGCACGAAGAACGACGCGCATGCGCCGTGGAGGCGCGTGCCGACGAGCCGATTCAGCGCGCGGCGCCAGCGGCGGATCGAGAGGAACGACTCGAGCGTCGGATCGACGGGCAGCTCGGCACGCGCGCCCGTGAACCAGGCGGGGACCATCCAGATCGCGGCGTCGAGCAGCGTCGCCAGCGCCGGGCGCGGCCAGAGCTCGCGCGCCGTCCAGAACGCCGCCCCGAGCGCCGCGAGCGCGGCGATGAACGCGAGCGCGCCCGCGGGGTGCGTGACGTCGAAGAGGCTCGAGCGGTGGCCCGTGTACTCGCGGCACAGGCGGGAGTAGCGGACGACGTCCTCGCCGTCCATCTCGCGCCAGGTGCCGCCGGGGCGCGGCGCGGTGGATCCGGTCTCGCGATCGACGACCCAGAGCAGCACCGCCGCGACGAGCGCGGGGACACCCGCGGCGAGCGATCCCGCGTACTGGACGCCGAGCCCGAGAGCCGCAGCCGCGGCCGAGAGCACGAGCCGAAGCGGCAGCCCGGTGCTCTTCAGTACGGAGAACCGCGCCGCGAACCCGAGATCGCCGAGCGCGCGTCGCAGGCGGCTCGCCTTGCGCGCCAGGACGGCGAGCCCGAGGAGGACCGCGATCGCGGGCGCCGCGAGGACAAAGGGCGGCGGCGGCGGCCTGCGGGTGAGCTCCGGCTTCGGCGCGAGGACGGCCGCGCTCGCCTCGACCGCCGGCTTCTTCTCGCCGCTCGCGACGCCGCGCAGCGCGGGGACGAGCCGGGCGTCGAAATCGACGACGACCTGCATGGGGTACCAGCGCACGGTCCTGTGCTTCGTCAGGCGGACCCCGGCGGCGCTCGTCCCGACCACGTAGTCCTCCGTGACCGCCGGATCGACGATCGGCGGTGCGGCCTCGCTCTCGCCCGGGAGCAGCACGTCGACCGTCATCTCGTTCGTCCCTGCGTCCCAGACGAGCGGGGTCCAGTCGAGCCGCGCCCGCTCGCCGTACGGGCGCAGCGCGCCCGACGCGACGAGGTCGAGGTGGTGGACGAGGGTGTAGGTGACCGCGCCGTACTTGAGCGCGGAGGCGTCGTCGAACAGCACGCGCATGCGGCCGTCGCCGAGCGGCTCGTAGGTGAGCGGGAGCGTGCGGCCGTCGTCGGTGACCGCCTTGCACTCGGACGCGATCAGCTCGGCGCTCGCGAGCGGCGCCACCGTGAACCCGTGGAACGAGCCGCCGAGCACCTCGAATCGCGCCTGGGTCGTGACCTGTGACGGACCGCGGGGCGCCACGAGGAGCGAGACGGAGACCTCGGCGAGCTTGGTCGTGGTCCAGGCGTCCGCGGGTCTCGGAAGGATCGCCACCAGCGCGATGACAACGGCGGCTATATTGAGGTGAATGTTGAGTTTTGATCTCATACCTCAATGTTATTGTTAGATTATACGAAAAAGCAAATTTTGTGAGTAAATGTAAGCAATATACTACCCAAACGCACCTTTGGTCGCATTTCCATTTGACTCCCGGTCGCGCTCCTGACTAATTCAATGGCGGAGCGACATGGACGACTCGAGGGTTCAGAGCGCGCTGCTCGGCTGGATTATCGCCCTCGCGATCACGGTCTCCGTGCTCCTGCGGCGCGACAAGGACGTACGCCAGAAGCTGTTCGTCGTCCTCTGCGGCAACGTCACGCTCTACTATTTTTCGATTTTCCTCTATGCGTGGTGGGGCGAGCCGTGGCTCGAGCGGATCTCTCTCGTGCTCGCCGTGCTCCTGCCGCTCGGCGGGCTGATGTTCTTCCGCGCCTTCGCCGCGGTCTCGCGCACGCGGCTTCGGCTCGGACGGCTCGCCATCGCGCTCGGCGCGGTGCTCATCGCGTTCATCCTGCACCCGACCTGGCTCCGGCCGGCCGTGGGGCCCGCGGTGCTCACGTACGTCGTCGGCTTCATGCTCGTCGCGATCCTCGACCTGAACGTCCAGGCGCGCTCCGCGCCGACCCGCGTCGACGCGGCCCGCATGCGCTACCTGTTCGGCGGCGGGCTCGTCGTGCTCGTCCTGCAGGTCGTCGAGCGGCTCGGGCACGTGTTCGACCTCGATCTCCCGCCGCTCGGGATCGCGATCACGCTTCTGTACCTGTACATCATCTCGCAGGCGATCGTCCGCTACCGGATCCTCGACTTCTACGAGATGCTCGGCCGGTTCGCGGTCATGACCGCCATGGGCGTGGCGCTCGCCGGCATCTACACGGCGCTCGTGTTCTGGGCGGGGCCGGGGTTCACGTTCAACGCGTTCCTCGCGTCGCTCGTCATCCTCCTCCTGTTCGATCCCCTGCGCGATCTCGTCGAGCGCAAGATCGCCGACTTCTTCTTCGGCGAAAGGCGCGTGCTCGAGCAGAAGACGACGGAGCTCAAGCAGAGCCTCGCCCACGAGATCCGCGTCGAGAACATGGTCGAGATCCTGCTCGCTGGCCTCGAGGACTCGCGCCGTGTCACCCAGGCCGGGCTCTACCTCATCGATCCGCACGGCCGCGGCTTCGACCTGCGCTCGAACATCGGGCCGCCGCCTGTGCTCTCCCGGGTCGAGGCCGCCGTCGCGCGGCGCCACCTGAAGCCGTACGCGTCGGGCGGCACGCTCAGCGCGAGCGGGTTCGCCTCCCGCCGGGACCGGCTCCGCCGCGAGGGGCGGCGGCCCGAGGCGGATCAGCTCAACGAGGTCGTGGAGCTGCTCGGGAACCTCGGCGCCGACGCGCTCGTGCTCGTCGAGGGCGAGGAGCAGCAGCTGCTCGGCTTCCTGACGGTGCGGGACGACCGCGTGCACGACGCGTTCTCGGCCGAGGACGTCAACCTGCTCGCCGGGCTCGCGGGCCAGATCGCGATCACGGTCGAGAACTCGCAGGCGTACCAGCAGATGAAGGAGCGCGATCGCCTCGCCGCGCTCGGCGAGATGTCGGCGGGACTCGCCCACGAGATTCGCAACCCCTTGGGCGCGATCAAGGCCGCGGCGCAGGTGATCGAGGAGATGGCGGACGACGGCAAGACGGCGCGGCCGGATCGCGAGTTCCTGAGCGTCATCGTCGAGGAGGTCGACCGGCTGAATCGCGTGGTCACCGACTTCCTGTCGTACGCGCGGCCCTCTTCCGGCCTGCCCAAGGAGGTCGACGTCAACGAGATCCTGAAGCGTACCCTCGGGCTGTTCGAGGCCGGGCGCGGGCACAAGGCGGCGTTCGTCGTCGACTACGGGGAGGAGCTGCCGGGGGTCGTTATCGACGGCGAGCGGCTGCACCAGGTCTTCTTGAACCTCGTGATCAACGCGAACCAGGCGATGGAGGAGCAGGCGGGGGCCCGCCTCGAGATCTCGACGCGGATCAAGAAGGTGCGCCGCCTGCGCCAGGTCCGCGCCGGATCCGAGCCGCAGCGCTTCGTCGAGATCCGGTTCTCGGACAACGGGCCGGGGATCGAGCCCGCGGTGCTGCAGCGCGTGTTCATCCCGTTCTTCACGACGAAGACGAAGGGCGCGGGGCTCGGGCTGTCCGTCTGCCAGCGGATCATCCGCGACGCGGGCGGCGACATCGAGGTGCGCAGCCAGGTCGGGCAGGGCACGATCTTCACCGTCGTCCTGCCCGCGTGCGGCGAGGAGCGCGCGTCGATCGTGCCGCTCCCGGCGGAGGACGCAGATGCCTGAGCCGGTCTCCGTCGGCCTCGACGTCGGCTCCGTGTCGACGAACCTCGCGGTGCGCGGGACCGACGGGCGCGTGCTCCTCAAGGACTACAGGTACACGGTCGGCGATCCGATCCGCGTGACGCGGGAGATGCTGATCGACGCGCTCGGCGGCGGGAGGTTCGACGTGCGCGGCGTGGGCGTGACCGGCTCGGGCCGCAACCTGATAGGCTCGGTCGTCGGCGCCGACGTGAAGCGGACCGAGATCATCGCGCACTTCCGCGGCGCGCTCGACGTGCGCCCCGCGTGCCGGACGATCATCGAGATCGGCGGCCAGGACTCGAAGATCGTCTGCGTGCGGGACGGCGCGGTCGCGGACTTCAACATGAACTCGATCTGCGCGGCCGGCACCGGCGCGTTCCTCGACTCCCAGGCGCGGCGGCTCGGGATCGACGTGAAGGACGTGGGGGCGCGCGCCCTCGCGGCGCAGAGGGTCGCGCCGATCTCCGGGCGCTGCACCGTGTTCGCCGAGACCGACATGATCCACCGGCAGCAGCAGGGGTTCGCCAAGGACGAGATCCTCGCCGGGCTCTGCCGCTCGCTCGTGAAGAACTACCTGAACAACTGCGCCAAGGGGAAGCCGATCCGCGAGGAGGTGCTGTTCCAGGGCGGCGTGTCGAACAACGCGGGGATCGTGCGGGCGTTCGAGGAGGAGCTCGGCATGAAGGTGATCGTGCCCGAGCACAACGACGTCATGGGCGCGGTGGGGATGGCGATCTTCGCGTCCGAGATCGCGGGCGCGACCGCGTTCAAGGGGATCGCCGCGATCGGCGCGGCGACCTACGAGACGGCGAGCTTCGGGTGCGAGCACTGCGAGAGCCGCTGCGACATCGTCGAGGTGAAGGAGAACGGCGCGACGATCGCCTACTGGGGCGGCGCCTGCGAGCGGTGGGTGCGGAAGCTCGAGGGAGAGGTTCCTCCGGCCGGGTGAGGCGGCGATCCGACCGATCGGTCGGATCCGCCGGATCGGTCGGATTGGGCCCACGTGGATCTGAACGGCCTCGAGCTGACGTTCGTGCAGAATTCTCGGTGACCCCTCCTCTTGACGTCGCACAATCGTAGCCATATTGTAGCCATATGAGCACCGGCTTCGGCGCTCGGGGAGGGTGAGATGAAGTTCGTCAGCACGCGCGAGCTGCGCAACACGCCGGGCAAGGTGCGCGAGCTCCTCGAGGACGACGACCTCGTGCTCACGGCCAACGGCAAGCCGGTCGGCATCCTCTTGGGCGTGGGCGACGGCGAGCTCGACGCGACCGCGGCGCTCGTCAAGCGCGTCCGCGCCCAGATGGCCGTGGCCAGGCTGCGCGCCGAGGCGTTCGCGTCCGGCGCGGCGTCGATGGACGTGGGGGAGATCGACGACGAGATTCGAGCGGCGCGGAAGGCGCGCCCCGACGCATGAGGATCGTGCTCGACACGAACGTGCTCGTGTCCGGACTCCTCAGCCCGCACGGCCCGCCCGGAAGGGCTCTCGACTCGGTCGTCTCCGGCGCGGTCGGGTTGCTCGTCGACGACAGGATCCTGCGCGAGTACGCCGAGGTGCTGACTCGCCCGCGCTTCGGGTTCGATCGGGAGGTCGCTCTGCAGCTCGTCGAGCTGCTCGCCGAGGGCGCGGATCACGTCGACGCATCGGACATCGCGGTCGAGCTCCCGGACCCCGACGACGCGCCGTTCCTCGAGGTTGCGATCGCGGGAGGAGCGGACGCGCTCGTCACGGGCAATGCCCGCCACTTCAAGACGCGCGACCGCCGAGTGGGCGTCCGGATCCTGGAGCCTTCGGCGTTCGTTGCCGCGCTCGGGGCGCGCGGCCATGCCTGACGTTCGAGCGGCGCCCGCGCTGAGACACGGAATCGGTCTCCACGTCTACCTGTACACCTCCCGCCGGTGCGCGACGCGGACGACCTCGATGACGAGCCGGCGATCCTCGATGGTGTAGATGATGCGGTAGAGCCCGACGCGGATCCTGTAGGCGTCGCGGCCGGCGAGCTTCTCGCACCCCGCGGGCCGGGGGGTCGAGGCCAGGTTGCGGATGCGCGCGACGACACGGACTCGAACGTCGCGCTGCAGATCGCGGATCTCCTTTTCCGCGCTGCGGCGGATCAGGACCTCATAGGAGCCCGTCATCGGTGAGCTCTTTCAAGAAGTCCTCGAACGGCCGCGTCGGCTCGGCGACGCGATCCGCGAGCGCCGTCAGATCGTCGCGATCCTCGGAGAGCGACTGGCGCAGCGCGGCGTTCACGATCGCCGAGACGTTCGTGCCGGTCGCGGCGGCCTTGATCCTGATCGCCTTGTAGATCGGCGCGTCGATGTACACGGTCGCCCGGGCCTTTTCCATGGCATCACCTCTGGATAACAGTATGTCACTATGTCACTTTAACGTCAAAGCGACCCTGAAACAGGTTGCCGACCGAGCGGTTACGCCCCGAGGCGTCGCTTGCCCTGGGCGCGCGAGGCGGTGTACCTAAGAAGCTCGATCCCGAGATCGGAGGACTCCCATGGCGGCGAAGGAAATCGACCTGCTCTCCCTTTCCGGCGCGGACGCGGAGCGCGCGTGGCGGCTCGCGCACGGGCTCGACCGACAGCTCGAGGCGTGCCAGCAGGACGGCGACTCGGCGCAGCGGACGCTCGAGCGCGTGGCGCCGTGGATCCTGGACGCGATCGGCGCCGACGGGCTCGCGGTGCGGCTCCTCGGGGGCGACGGCGAGAGCGAGACGCTCGCGTTCGGGCCGGCGGCCGCGAGGCTCGGGGACTACGCGATGGGCGATGAGCCGGACGAGAGCGCCGACGGGCTGCGGTGCCGCGTCGTCATCGACGTGGACGGCGAGCCGATCGGCTTCATGAGCGCGTCGTTCGCGGCGCGCCCGCCCTCGCCCGGCGGCCGGACGCTCCTCGAGGTGGCCAAGGAGGAGCTCGACAACCTGCTCTACGAGATCCGCCGCGCGCGCTTCCGCCACGACCAGGTGATCGAGATCGAGCGCCGGCTCAAGGAGCACGTGCTCGAGCAGGCGATCGACCAGACCGCGCTCTACCTGCTCGCCGAGAACGGCGCGCGGGGCCTCATGGTCGCGTACACCGAGGAGACCGGCGACGAGCCGCGCCGGAGGTGCCGCGCGTACCTCGACGGCGCGCTCGCGCTCGAGGCCGCCTCGGGCGACGGGACACGGCTCGGCGCCCTGCTCGCACGCGACGGGACGCCCGAGATCGCCGAGGCGATCGCCGCCGCCGGGCTGCCTTCGGATCACACCGCGGCCGCGCTCATCGAGACCGGCATGACCGCGGCCGGGGAGCACGGCTTCATTGCCACGACCGGCCCGGAGGCGAGCGCGATCGGCGCCCGCGCCGAGCTGCTCCAGCACTTCGCGGTGGCGCTCGGGCAGCGGCTCGTCGACTACCACAAGGACCAGCGCTACCTACAGCAGTTCTTCGCGCCCGACGTCGTGTCGCGCCTGCTCCAGGTGCGCGACTACCAGACCGCGTACCTGACGCCGCGCCTACGCGACGTGGCGATGCTGTTCACGGACATCACGTCGTTCACCAAGATCAGCGAGCAGGTGCTCGGCGGGCCGGACGAGGTGGGCGCACTCATCGACTACTGGTCAGAGGGCGTGGTCGACATCGTGTTTCGCCACGGCGGCGTGTTCGACAAGATGGTCGGCGACTGCGTGATCGGGATCTTCGGCACGCCGTTCGACGACACCACCGAGGCCGAGCGCGTGGCGCACGCGATCCAGGCCGCGTTCGAGATCCGCGAGTACACGGGTAAGCTCACGGGCATCCCGGCGGTGGACACGATCCGCAAGAGCGATCTCGTGCCCGGGCTCGGAGTGGCCACGGGCGTCAACTTCGGCCGCACGATGGTCGGCACGTTCGGCCCGAACCACGCGTTCACCGCGTTCGGCCGCGAGATGAACAACACGGCGCGGCTGCAGGGCGTGGCGACGTTCCAGGAGATCGTGGTGATGACGAGCGCGCGCGACGTGCTCGCCGCGAACGCCCACCCGCTCGACAAGGAGCTCGACTGGGGCGCGGTCCGCGAGGCGACCGTGAAGAACGTCAAGGAGCCGCTCCGGTTCTACGGGTTCCCGGCGAAGGAGTGATCCGACCGATCCGCCGGATCCGACCGATCGGTCGGATCTTCCCGTTCGCGCCGCGCCCGGTTTGCGGTAAGAGTCCTGCCATGGCCGAGCGGACAGAAACCTGGACCGTGCGCAGGGTGCTCGAGTGGGCGACGGCCGACTTTCGCGGCCGCGCGCTCGACTCGCCGCGGCTCGACGCGGAGCTGCTCCTCGCGTCCGCGCTCCTATGCACGCGCCTCGATCTCTACACCGGCATGGACCGCCCGCTCGAGCCGGACGAGCTCGCCGCGTACCGCGCGTCGATCGCCCGCCGCCGCAGGCGGGAGCCGGTCGCGCACATCATAGGCGAGAAAGAGCTCTGGTCGCTCGCGTTCGAGGTGACGCCCGACGTGCTCGTGCCCAGGCCCGACACCGAGGCGCTCGTCGACGCGGCGCTGCGCGCGGGCCCTGGGGCGCGCCTCCTCGATCTCTGCACCGGCACCGGCTGCGTGGCGATCGCCATAGCGGCCGAGCGCCCCGATCTCGCGGTCGACGCGGTCGACGTGTCGCCCGCGGCCGCGGCGGTCGCGCGGCGCAACGCGGCGCGGCACGGGCTCGAGGATCGCGTGATCGTCCACGAAGGCGATCTCTACGCGCCGCTGCCCGACGGCGCGCGCTACTCGATGATCACGGCGAACCCTCCCTACGTGCCCGACGCCGAGATCGACGCCCTCGCGGCCGAGGTCCGCTGCGAGCCGCGCCTGGCGCTCGCGGGCGGGGCCGACGGGCTCGACGTCGTGCGCCGCATCCTCGAGGGGGCGCCGCGCTTCCTCGCCCCCGGGGGCGCCGTGCTCCTCGAGATCGATCCGCGCCAAGCCGCCGCCGTGGCCGAGGAGATCGGGCCCCGCTCGCTCGCCGTCCGCGGCGAGATCGCCCGCGACCTCGCGGGCCTCGAGCGCGTCGTCGTCTTCCGGACGTAGGGCGATCGCGGCGCAGCGCGAAACCGAGCCCGATCCGCTCGACGATCCGTGGTTCGTCGAATAGGCGCGCCGCTCCCCGTTTAGCTCTCGGCGGCGGGCTCGACGCGGTTGCGGCCGTTCCGCTTCGCCGCGTAGAGGCGCTCGTCCGCCGCGGCCACGAACCGGTCCGGGGCGCCCATCTCCGCGTTGGCCTCGGCCACGCCGCCCGAAATCGTGACCGGGATCTTCATGCCGTCGAACTCGAAGCGCGCGGCCTCGACGTCGGCTCGGAGCCGTTCGGCGAACCGGATGCCCTCGGCGAGCCCCGTCTCTGGGAAGAGCAGGGCGAACTCCTCTCCGCCGTACCTGCAGAACACCGCTTCGGCGGGCGTCGCGCCGCGGATCAGCTTGCCGAGCTCGCCGAGCACGCGATCGCCGGCGAGGTGGCCGTAGGTGTCGTTCACGTTCTTGAAGTAGTCTATATCGAGCATCACGAGCACGAGCGGATGGCCGTAGCGCAGGAACCTGTGGAACTCGCGCTGCATCTCCTCGTCGAACGAGCGCTTGTTGTTCGCGCCGGTGAGCCCGTCGGTCGTCTTCAGCCGGTAGATCTCCTCATGGTACGCCCGCTCGATGTTGCTGCCCGTGAGGAACTTGAAGATGCTGCGGCCGACCTGCACGCGATCCCCGTCGTGGAGGTGCCGCGCCGACACCGCGGTGTCGTTGACGTAGGTCCCGTTCGTCGAGCCGAGATCGACGAGCACCACGCCGTCGTCACCGGGAGAGACGCGGCAGTGCTGGCGCGAGACGCTGTCGTCCGCGAGCTGGACCGTGCACTCGGGAGCCCGTCCGATCGTGAGCGGCGCGCCGTTGATCTCGAAGCGCCGGCCGAGGAACTCGCCGTAGATGACGACCATCGACGAGACGCCGGGCTCGCCTTTGGGCAGACGGATCGCAGCTACGTCGTGGACGATCGTGACGTCTGCCGGCGAGTCGCTGGGACGAGGACGAGCCATGCACCTCCCCATCGGTACCCCGAACATAGGACAAGACGCGCCGGAACGCCACACCCGCGTGCGCGTCGTTCCGCGTGCGGGGCCGGGCCGAGTTGTGTATCATCCACGGGTGGAGACGGAGGTGGCTGCGTGAGGAACCGGACGAACGACCGTCGTCGCCCTCGGATCGGGCCGCCGGCCTGCGCCGTTTTCGCCCTCGCGCTCGCGGCGTGCGCGCACGGGCCGGCCGAGAAGCTCGCGGAGCCGCCCAAGATCGAGATCCCCGGCGGCGGCAAGTGCAAGGTCGGCGAGACGCAGTCCCATCCGCTGGTCGTCGAGTGGCCGGCCGCGGATCGCGCGTCGCTCGAGGCGCGAATAGCCCACGGCCTGGTCGTGGTGGGCGCGCGCGGCTGCGACATCGAGGTGCTGCGCGGGTGCCGCGCCGAGGCGAGGTACGACTACATCGGGCTGACGCGGAAGAACGACCGCGTGCGGATCCGCAACAAGGACGAGCTGTACGCCAACCTGCCGCTCGGCGCCGCGAGCCTCGAGGGCAAGCTCGCGCGGTACAAGGGGCTCGACGTCGAGATCGCGCTGGTCGGGATGTTCGAGGCGCCGTCCGCGCGCACCACGAGGAGCGAGCTCGACGGCGACTGCGCGGCCGCGACGCACGTCATCACCGGCGTGCAGATCGGCGCGTTCCAGTTCTACGCGGGCGGCTCCGGAGAGCTCCGGGCCGGCGCCAAGTTCGGCAACGCGGGCGCCGGCGTCGGCACCGCCGCCGAGCGCGAGACGCTCTCGGCCGACGGATCGCCCGAGCGGTGCGACGCCGCGACCACCGCGGACACGCGCCCGCCCGAGGGATGCGGCGCGCTGATCCGGATCGAGCTGACGCCGCTGCCGCCGGCCGTGGCGCCGTGCCCGATCGGCTCGAAGTGGAACGGCGACAGGTGCGAGGCGGTCGCGGCGCCGCCCGAGCCGGAGCCCCCGATCGCGAAGGCGCAGCCGCTCGCGCCGGCGACCCCCGAAGTGGCGCCCGCGCCCGCCCACGAGAGCGACGAGGCGGCGCTCTGCCGCAGGTCGTGCGAGCGGGATCTCGCGTGCAAGGCCGAGCTCGAGGGCGTGGCGGCGCCCGAGGGGCAGGGGCGCGAGGTGTATATCCGGATGTGCGCGCGAACCTGCGAGTTCATGGTGAACGACTTCACGCGGCCGCAGCTGCGCGCGTGCCTCGAGCTCAAGGGCTGCCTCGAGTTCGAGGCGTGCGTCGCGCCGGGCGACGCGGCGACGGACATGGGCGGCGGCTTCGACGACGAAGGCGGGTGGTAGGGCACGCCGTCCCCCGCGCGGCGTGGTATAGTTCCGCCCGATGTGCGCCGAACCGCTCAAAGGCCCGCCGCCCGACGGCGAGAAGCCCGGTGACGACTCCTGGCGCGATCTCGGGACCGAGCCGCCCGGCCCGCCGATGAGCGAGGGCACGGCCGCCATGGCGCTCGGCCGCCTGCGCGACGTCAGGGTGCTCGTCGTGGCCGCGGATACGGAGAGGCGCGCGGCGCTCTCGCGCGTGCTCGCCGGGCTCCGCCTCGGCGTCGAGACCGGGCCGCCGGACGACGTGGGCTACCGCGCCGCGCTCGCGTTCCGCCCGGACGCGGTCGTCTCGGAGCTGACCCGACCGGGCGAGCTCGGCTGGTGGCTCCTGCAGCGGTTCCGCCGCCACCCGCTCCTGCGCTGGACGCCGCTCCTGCTCATGCGCTGGTGGAAGGAGGGGCAGCCGTCCGCGCACGAGGTGCTCGTCGCGCGCGTCGTGGACAACCTCGCCGAGGCGCTGACGTCGCTGCGCGTGCTCGACGAGCGCCTGGCCGCCGGGCGGCCGCTCGGCGATCGGCTGGAGATCACGGGTCCGCTGCCGCTCCTCAAGATCCTGTGCGGCGCCGGGCTCACGGGCGCGCTCTCCATCCACGACGGGTTGAACGTTTTCGATATTGATATCGCGGCCGGCCGGCCGGCGGCCGCGGCGCGGCGCGGGCCGGGCGACGACGCGACGACGGGCGAGGCGGCGCTGTACGAGGCCGCCCTGTGCGACTTCGGGCGGTGGACGTTCAGGTCGAACGGCGCGCACCCGGCGTCGCCGAACCTCGGCGGCAAGTTCGAGGAGCTCGCCGAGCGGATCTCCCGCCGTACGGCGCTCGTGTTCGGGCCGGACGCCGCGTTCGTGACGGGCGCGACCCCGCCCGTCGCGGTGCGGCTCGATCGCCTGCGGGACTACGCGTCGACGACCAGCGGCCTGTCGTACCAGCTGTGCGAGACCGTGGCCGGCGGCGCCTCCGGCGACGAGCTCGACGAGCTGCTCCGCGAGGGAGAGGACCGGCTCGTCGTGGAGCGGACGATCCTCGCGCTCATGCGGTGCGGCGCCCTGCACCCGCTGATGCCCGGCGAGGCCTGCGGGCGGGGCGAGGATCCGGCGCGCGCGGTCAGGAGCGCCTCGCACGTGCTCGCGTGGCTCGCGGCCGAGCACCGGCTCGGCGCGGACGGAGTCAAGGGGGCGACGGCCAGGCGGGCCACCTCGACCGGCTACTACCAGGTTCTGCCGTCGCGGGAGGAGAAGATCGCGCTCGGCCCGGCCGAGGGGATCGTGGCGCCCGGCGCGTGGCGCCCGTCGATGACCGAGGACCTCGCGCCGGACTACCACCAGGGGTTCGCCCGCGACGAGAGAGCCGCGTTCCGCGGCGGCGCGACGCCCGTCGAGGGCACGGGCGGCGCCGGCTGGCCCCGACACCCGGACGATCCGCTGGTCGCGAGCGAGCTCAAGCCGCTGGCGCTGCTCCACGACTCGCTCGTCCCGAGCCCCCGCGACGCGGAAGACAAGGGGCGGCGCCAGATGTGGATCGCGCTCGGCCTTGCGATCCTGCTCGGCGCGATCCTGGTCGCCGGGCTCGTCGTGCTCGCCTCGAGCGATCGGGAGACGCCGCCGCCCTCCGGCGCGCGCCCCTAGCGGTCCGCGCGAACCTCCATGGCGCAGCTGAAACGCATCTGGCTCTTCCTCGCCGTGGGCGTGCTCGCGCTCAGCCAGTCCGCGAACATCATCCGGCTCGGCGACGCGCACCCCGTCGCCATCGCCGCGTGGCGCCTCGCCCTGGCCGCGCTCGTGCTCGCTCCGCTCGCCGGGAGGGGGCCCGCGCGCATCCCGGCGCTCCCGAAGAGGACGCTCCTCCTCCTCCTCGCCGCGGGGGCGGCCCTTGCGCTCCACTTCTTCACCTGGATCGCGGCCGTGCAGGCGACGACCGTGGCCAACGCGACGCTCGTGCTCGCGATCAACCCCGTGATCACCGCGGCCGCCGAGTACCTGTTCTTCGGCGAGCGCGCGAGCAGGCGGCTCTCGATCGCGATCGGCGTCGGCGTGCTCGGCGTCGCGGTAGTGGGCTGGCACGATCTCGCGTTCTCGCCGGAGAAGGTCGGCGGCGATCTCCTGTCGCTCGCGTCGTCGTTCCTCTTCACGGCGTACCTCCTGATCGGCAAGCGGGTGCGGCGCACGCTCGACACCACCGTGTACGTCACGGCCGTGTACGGCGCGGCGGCGGCCGTCGGCTTCGCGACGATGCTCGTCCTCGGCGTGCCGCTGGTCGACTATACGCCGCAGACCTGGGCCTGCTTCGGCCTCATGGCGCTCGTGCCCACGGTGATAGGCCACACGTCGCTGAACGCGGCCGTGCGGTGGGTGCCGGCCGGCCGGATCACGGCGATCACGCTCGCCGAGCCGCTCCTCGCGGGGACGGTCGCGTACTTCGCGTGGGGCGAGGCCGCGTCGGCGGGCGCCGTCGTCGGCTACGTCCTGATAGGCGCCTCGGTGCTCGCCGTGGCCACCGAGCGCCGGAGGGAGGAGAAGGGATGACCAAGCCATCGATCCGGCTGCACACGACGACGCTGTGGGACTACCCGTCCCAGAGCTACGGGCCCGGCGCCCAGGGAGATCAGGAGTACGCGGGCGTGACCCCGTCGCACGTGATCTGGAACGCGCTGCGCCGCTGGACGCGCCCGAAGGATCTCGTGGTCGATCCCATGGCCGGGAGCGGCACGACGCTCGACGTGGCGCGCGATCTCGGCCGCAGGGCGCTGGGATACGATCTCCAGCCGGCCCGGCCCGACGTGTTCCGGTCGGACGCGCGCCGGCTCCCGCTCGAGGACGGCGTCGCGGACTTCGTGTTCGTCGATCCGCCCTACGGCGACCACATCCGCTACTCGGGGCAGAAGGAGTGCCTCGGCGAGCTCCAGGCGGGCTCGCGCGAGTACCGCGAGGCGCTCGCACGGGTGGCCGCCGAGATCCACCGCGTGCTCCGGCCCGGGAGGTACGCGGCGCTCTACATCTGCGACTCGTTCCGGAAGGGGGCGCCGCTCAGGCCGCTCGGCTTCGACGCGTTCTCGATCCTCTGCCAGCGCTTCGTGCCGGTCGACGTCGTCGCGGTGGTCAGGCGCAACGCGACGCTCGAGCGGCGCCACTTCCACACAGCCGCGGTCGAGGGCGACTACATGCTGCGCGGCTTCAACTACCTGTTCGCGGTCTACAAGCCGGCGCCCAAGGACAAAGGAGCGCTCCCGGACCGCCGCCACCCGGACGAGATCGCCGCGGATCTCGCCGCCGCGGGCGGGGCCGGCGGAGGGGCGCTCCCTCGGGATCGGCGCCGCGGCGCGCGCGGGCGCCCTTAGCGGCCCTACGGGATGTGCTTGAGGGTGACCGTGGTCTCGTACGGGTGCTCCTCGACGAGCCCCTCGACCTTCGCCTTGATGATCCCCTTGAGCTTGACGGAGCAGCTGTCGCCGAGCTTGCAGCCGCCGGCGGTCTTGATCTTCTGCCAGTCGCACGGGAGGCCGAGATCGAGATCCTGCGTGTGGCCGTACGGGATCGCCGGCTGGGCGGCGACCTTCGCCTGGCACACCGCGGCGCCGCCGGACATCAGCTTGACGGTCGCGAGCTCGACGTTGCCCGTGGTGTGGCTGTCGTTCTTCGCCTGGAGCTTGACGTGGATCTTGCCGGTGCCGTCCTTGAAATAGCCGCCGTCGAGCACCCTCCCGCTCCAGGGGTTCCACACGCCGACCGCCGGCTCGACCTTGGAGCAGAAGAGCTGCAGCGCGGACAGGTTGTGGTACAGGAGCGAGTGCGCGATCGTCCCGGACGGACAGGAGACCTTGGCGCGCCACTGCTTGCAGCCCGTCCGCGTGAGCTCCACCGGTCCTTTCGGATCGAGGGTCCGGCCGAGGGAGTCGAGCCGGTGCCCCCACACGCGCACGCCCTTGAACTCCCTGGTCTCGTCGGTGTCGCCGTCGTCGCACATCTGCAAGGACGTGACGAAGTAGCCTTCGGGCAGCTCGGCCGTCTTGACGTTGGTCGGATCACTATGCCTGAACCAGTCGTTGCGGACGTTCCTATCCGCGGCCGGGTGCAGGAACGCCGGCACGACCTGGATGCCGAAGTTCCCGCCGGACGTGCGGATCCCGCGAATCGCGTAGTAGCGATCCTCGGGTTTTGTGCCCATGGTCGCGTTGATCCGCACGTGGCTGACGTCGTCGTTGTACGGGATCCCGGAGAGCGCCGTCTTGGTGCCGGTCGGGATCCAGCGGAGCGCGAGCGGCTCGTCGGCGCCCGCCGCGCCCAGCACCCCCAGCGTGAGAAGCGCGCCCGCGCACAGGCCGATGATCGTCGTCGCGTGTCTGGACATGATCGGTCCTCCTCGGTGGATACGGTACAGACAGGCAGGAATCATACGATATTCACGGAATCGCGGGTGGGAATTCGCCGCGTCATCCGAGCGCGAGCACCACGACGATCTGGGCGATGACGACGCGCAGCAGCATGGTGAGCGGGTACACGGTGGCGTAGGCGATGGACACGGCGTCGCTCTTCACGAGCTGGGTGGCGTAGGCGAGCGCCGGAGGGTCGGTCATGCTGCCGGACAGGAGCCCGCACAGGGAGACGAAGTTGAGCTTCCGGCGGCCGCGCATGTACAGGGCCACCGCGAAGATCGGCACGAACGTGATGATCGCCGCGAGCCCCATCCAAAGGAAGCCGTCGCCCGAGGCGAGGATCCCGAAGAACTTCTCGCCCGCCGCGAGCCCCACGCACGCGAGGAAGAGGGAGATGCCGAGCTCGCGGAGCATCATCTTGGCCGGATTGGGCATGTACGCGATGAACGGTCCCGCCTTGCCGAGGCGGCTGAGCGCGATCGCGACGATGAGCGGCCCGCCCGCGAGCCCGAGCTTGATAGGCGCCGGCATGTGCGGGATCGCGATCGGCAAAGAGCCCAAGAGCACGCCGAGCGCGATGCCCACGAAGAACGGCACGATGTGCGTCTTGTCGAGCTCGCCCACGGAGTCGCCGAGCTCCTTCGCCGCGCGCTCCACCGCCTGCTCGACGCCCACGATCACGAGGCGGTCGCCGAACTGCACGCGGAGATCCCGCGTCGGCGTGAACTCCAGGCCGGCGCGGATGATGCGCGTGATGATCACGCCGTACCGCTCGTCCAGCCCGAGGGCGTGGAGCTCCTTGCCGCACGGGGCCTTGCGGGTCACGACGACGCGCCGCACCGCGATCCGGCTCGGCAGCTTCGGGAGGTCGACGTCGCTCTCCCTGCCCACGATCACGCGGAAAGCGTCCAGGCGGGAGGTCGTGCCGATCGCGTGGACGACGTCCCCGACCTCGAGCCGCACCTCGGCCAGGGCGAGCTGCTGCACGCCGCGCCTGCAGATCCGCGTGACGATGGCGCCCGGCCCGGTCAGCTCGGCGAGCTGCTCGATCGAGAGCCCGGCGAGGTTCGCGTTGAGCACCTCGAAGTTCTTGGTCAGGATCGGCTGCACGCCCTCGTGCTGGAGCCGCTCGAACTCCGCGGCCTCGGCGGCGGGATCGATGCGGAAGAGGCGCCGCACGATGATCATCGTCAGGATGATCCCGACGATGCCGAACGGGTACGCCACCGCGTAGCCCATGCCGACCACCGACGCGGCGTCCGCGCCCGCGGCCGGGAGATCCTTGAGCGCCTGCTGCGCCGCGCCGAGGCTCGGCGTGTTGGTCACGGCGCCGGTCAGGAGGCCCACGGCGGCCGTGAAGTCGATCCCCGCGAGGAGGCCGATGGCGACGGCGATGGCGGTCCCGCCGAGGACGATGGTCGCCGCGGCGATGGTGAGCGACAACCCCTGGCGCCGCAGGGACGCGAAGAACCCCGGCCCGACCTGGAGGCCGATCGCGTACACGAACAGGATGAGCCCGAACTCCTTCACGAACTCCATGAGCTCGTGGTTGAGCGTGAGGTCGAAGTGGCCGAACGCGAGGCCGGCGAACAGCACGCCGCCCACGCCGAGGCTCACGCCGAAGACGCGGACGCCGCCGAGGAGGAGGCCGGTCGTGACGACCAGCGCCAGGATGAGCACCGAGTGGGCCACCGAGTCGCCGAGAAAGAGCTGGGAGAGCCAGTCCATGTCAGCGGCTCGTCTACCACTTTAAACCGAGGCGTCAACCGGGGGGCGCTACTCGACGATCGTCTCGCAGCCGAACGACGCGGTGACCTCGGAGATCTCGCCGTTCTTGTACTGCTCGCACAGGCCGTCGCACAGGCCGATCGTGTCCGCGTCGATCCACTGCCAGCCGAACCCGTCCGAGCAGTCCTCGTCGTACGGCACGATCTCGTCGTCGGCGAAGACGTTGACGAGATCCTGATCCGTGGAGACCCCCTCGCCGAGCGCGTCCCAGTCCACGGTGAACTCGCACGCCACCGCCTCGGCCGCGATCTCGTCGAGCGCCGCGGTGAGATCCGCCGGCGTGTCGGCCGGGTAGAAGTCCCCGGTGCCGCCCGCCGCCGCGATCTCGGTCATGACCTCGAGGTACACACTGTCGAGCACGCCGCCCATGCCGACGACGTAGATCGCGATCCCCATCTCCATGTGGATCTGCTCGGCGAGCAGGATCGCCTGCACGTCGTCCAGGCAGTCGTTGTGCGTGTAGCAGCTCACGCCGTCGAGCTGGGTGGTCTGGCAGGCCGGGCACTGCAGGCCCGCGTCGGACGAGCAGTTCGGGCCGCCGTCGGTGGCGAGGAGGATGTACTTGGTCGATTCGTCCGCGAGCCCGCTCAGGTACGTCGCGGCCGCATTCAGCGCTGCGGTGGTCGGCGTGCCGCCGCCGTCCGGGCCGAGCCCGCCCAGCGTCGTGGCGATCGCCGCCGCGTTCTCTTCCTCGACGATCGCAACCTCGGGCGTGCCGGACGGCGGGGCGCACTCGGTCGCGCCGTACGGGAAGACCATCAGCCCGAAGTTGATCAGCGGATCCATGTCGGCCGTGATCGAGGTGAGCGCCGTGGTCACCGTGGACCAGCAGCTCGGCGAGCCGACCGCCATGCTGTTCGAGCGGTCGAGCAGGATCAGGATGTCCGGCGGGTGGCCGGCGACCGGGAATGCGACCTCCTCGCAGCCGGTGTCGGAGTCGCCGTCGGAGTCGGAGTCGGAGTCCACGTCCGTATCCGTGTCCGCGTCGGAGTCGGAGTCCGCGTCCGCGTCCCCGCCGCCCCCCGAAGGAGCTGCTCCCTCGCACCCGACGAGCGCCGCCCACGCGAGCGGCGCGGCGCATAGGACAGTGACGAATTTCCGCATGGCCTCCCCCTCCCTTTGTCTTCCCCATTATAGTGGACGGCGGCTCCCGTGTCGGACTGAGAATCCTCGCGCGTCCATTTCGTCCATTTCGTCCATTGGGTCCATTTTTCCTGGAACGGCGTGGACGGAATGGACAGAATGGACGGAATGGACGGGAAATACCTGCGAATGTTCCTCACGCTCGTCGCGCTTGCCGCCGCGTGCGGACCGATGGCTGGGACGACACAGCCGGAGTGGACGCAGAGCTCGGATCCGAAGACGGACGAGTACGACCCCGATTACGTCCCACGAGGGTTCGATCCGTGCGCCATGACCGCGAGCATCGATCCGATCAAGCGCTCTTTGGCTGCGATCATTCTGGCGTTGCAGAGCGAGAACTGGACGATTCACAAAATCGACCAGGAGCGAAACTCGTTCTTCGCCGACATCTGCTACCGGGACGACAATCGGTACTGCGCAGTCGTGCTGTTCCAGGTGGGAGAGCACGGCGGCGTTCTGGCGAAACCAGACTACATACAGCCGAAGGTGGTGGACGATCTGGAGCGGTGGTTCGTCTCACTTGAGCGATCGTTCAACAACTACAGGTGCTACTCGGACGCGCTGCTGCGTGAGGAAGTGAGGAAGTACGGCATTGTCTACTGATGCAGTTTGCTGGCGCGTCTGCACCATGCTCATCGCTTTCCTCGCCTTCGGCTGCGCCGAGGAGGAGATGTGCACGCAGCTGGGCGTGGACGGGTGCTACGCCGAGGTCGGCTGCCAGGGCGACGCGACCTGCGCGCTCGAGGCCGAGGAGATGAACGCCCTGTGCGACTGCCTCGGCGACCTGGGCTGCGATCAGGACTGGTTCCACTCCTACTGCGACGGCGCCCCGTACCCGCCGGACGGCGGCTGCCCGGCTTGCGAGGAGTGAGAAGCGGAAAATGACCATCCGGAGGACCCTGTCGCCAACCGGGTACGTGCTTTCGGCGTTGGCCGTCTTTCTCATCGCGCTTACCGCATCTTCGTGCAACGTCGTTCGCTGGCGAGGGAACCGGATCGAGCGGGGGCTCGAGCGGACCGGGTTCGAGCGCCGCGTCGAAGAGCTCGGAGCCGCGAAGATCGCCTTCTGGGACGGAGGTGAGGGGCCGGCGATCGTTCTCCTCCACGGCTTCGGCGCCGACGCCATGTGGCAGTGGAACCCGCAGGCCGAGGCGTTCGCGACCAAGCACCGCGTCGTGATCCCAGATCTCCTCTGGTTCGGCGGCTCAAAGCCCGCCGACGCAGACTACTCCCTCACGCACCAGGTCGATGTGGTGCTGGCGCTCATGGATCGCCTCGACATTGCCACCGCGGATTTCGTCGGCAGCTCGTACGGCGGCCTCGTTGAGTACGAGCTCGCGCGCACCCACCCGGAACGCGTGCGTCGGCTCGTGATATCGGACAGCCCAGGCTCGATCTACACCCGCGCCGACTACGACGCCCTGTGCGCGCGGTTCGGCGTGGCCGAACTGGGCGATCTCCTCGTCCCGACGGACGCGGATGGCGTGAGGCGGCTGCTCGAGATCGGCTACTACGATCCGCCGTGGTTGCCGCGGTTCGCCCTCGAATCCGCATACAAAGAGATGTATTCAGAACATCGTGCCGAACGGCGAGCTCTTCTCACCTGGCTCGTCGAGAACATGGGTGCGCTCGGCGCGAAGCCGGAAAAGCCAACGATGCCGACGTTGCTCGTCTGGGGCGATGGAGACGAGGTGTTCCCGATCGCGATCGCCGAACGGCTCGCTGCGCACCTCGGACCAGAGACGAAGACGCTCATCATTGAAAAGGCGCGGCACTCCCCGAACCTCGAGTATCCCGACGAGTTCAACGCCGCCGTGCTCGACTTCCTCGCACAGGGCGAGCCCCGCGTTTGACCCGCGCTGAGCGCGAAGCTACAACCTTCCCATGTCCCGTGCATCGTCGCTCGGCCTGCGCGCGAGGATCCTGTTCGCGCTCGCCGTCGTCCTGGCGCTGTTCATCGTCCTCACGGACGCGGTCGTGCTCGGGCTCGGCCGGGTGTCGCTCTCCCGCTCGGCCACGGCCGCGACGGCCGACGACGGCTCGATCCAGCCGGACAAGGCCAAGCCCAGCGTGGAGGCCGAGCTCGGCCGGCTCCGGCGCCTCGTGCTTTTCTACATGATCACCGGCGCCGCGGTGGCGCTCGCGCTCTCCTACTTCGCGCTGAGCCGGTTCGTGGTCCGGCCGCTCGGCCGCGTCACGCGCGCGGTCGAGGAGGTCGCGGAGGGACGGCTCGAGGCCGAGACGCCGATCACCGGCTCCGGCGAGATCGTGGAGCTCGCGGTGAGCTTCAACCGGATGACCTGCACGCTGCGCGCGCAGCGCGCCGAGCTCAAGGCGCAGCTCGAGGCGATCGAGAAGTCGGCGGCGGAGCTGCGCGGCGCGCAGGACCAGCTGATCCGCGCGGCCAAGCTCGCCTCGGTGGGCACCCTCGCGGCGGGCGTGGCGCACGAGATCGGCAACCCGCTCGCCGGCGTGCTCGGCCTGCTCGATGCGCTCGACGGCGAGGCGGATCCCGCGATCTCGGCGCGCTACCGCGAGCTCATCCGCAAGGAGGTGCGCCGCATCGATCGCATCATCGCGGATCTCCTCGCCTACGCGCGGCCCGCCCGCGGGGAGGTCGGCGAGCGGGAGACGTGCCGCGTCGCGGACGCGATCGACCACGTCCGCGCGCTCCTCGGCGCGCAGAAGCTGTTCGACGGCGTATCGCTCACGGCCGAGGTGGACGCCGCGGAGCCGGTCGCGATGTCGCGCGACGACCTCACGCAGCTCCTCGTGAACCTCCTGCTCAACGCGGCGCAGGCGATGGGCGGCAAGGGCGCGATCGCGATCCGGGCCGAGGTCGTCGACGGCTGGCGCCCCCAGATGGGCGTCGTCGCGCGCCGCGCGGTCGCGCTCTCGGTCACCGACGACGGCCCGGGCATCCCGCCCGAGATCGCGGATCGGATCTTCGATCCGTTCTTCACCACCAAGGCCGAGGTCCGCGGCTCCGGGCTCGGGCTCGCGATCTGCCAGTCGATCTGCGACCGGGTCGGCGCGGAGATCACGCTCGACCGGGCGGCGGCGAAGGGCGCGCGGTTCGTCGTGTCGATCCCCGTCGCCTGAGGCCGAGAAATTGCCCCACGGCCCCGGCGGGCGCTAGACTCCTCGGCATGGAAGCACCATCCGGCATCGAACGGCGGGATCCGTGCGCCCCTTTGCTGCGGCTCGGCGCGACGCTCGCCGCGGCGCGGCGCGAGGGATCGAACGGCATCGTCGAGGTCCTTGAAGGCGGCCGCGCGCACACGGTCCGCGTGGTCCACGGCGCGATCGCGGACGTCGTTTCGGAGTTCGGCGCGCCCGAGCGCGAGGCGATCTCCCGCAGGGCGGCCCGGCTGTTCGCGCTCGAGCGGCCCCGCGTCGCGTTCACGCCGCTGCCGTTCGGCACGAGCGCCGGAGAGCTCGCGGATCCGGACCAGGTCGTCGTCGAGGGCGTCCGCGCGCGCGGCGATCTGTTCGATCCGCTGCGACTCGTCGAGCGGATCCCGGTGCGGGCGCTGCGGATCGGACCCGAGAAGCGCTCGCTGATCGCCCGCCTCCGGCTCGCGGAAGACGAGCTCGAGCTCGTCGAGGGGCTCCGGATACCGACGCCGATCCCGCTCGTCCTGTGGAAGCGGGGGCTGGATCCGCGGCGCGCCGGCGCGCTCGTCGTGGCGCTCAACCTCGTGGGCGCGTTCGACGCCGACTGGCGTCCGGGGCTCCTGCCGCGGCTCACCTCCGCGATCCGGGTGCTCGAGCGCGCCGCGGCGGGCGCGACCGACCGCGAGCTGCTCGACGCCCCGTCGGACGACGACCCGCGCGAGGAGGATCGCGCGTTCCGCAAGCTGACGCTCGAGCTCCACCCGGACCGGCTGCGCGGGCTGCCCGCGGACGAGGCGCGCATGGCCGAGGAGGCGATCCGGCTCGTCAACGCGGCCTACGATCGGCTGAAGCGCTCGCGCCGCTCCCCGAAGCTCCGCGGCGACGCCGTCGGCCGCGTGAAGCTCGTCCGCCGCGCGCCCGAGAGCTGGGCCGAGCTGCTCGACGTCACCCGCAGCTGCCTCGAGATAGGGGACGTGCCGCGCGCCCGGGCGTACGCGCTCAAGGCGCTCGCCCTGTCCCCGCCGCCCGCGGCCCGCGCCGAGCTCGTCTCGGTCCTCACCCGCGCCGCCTAGCGCCGCCGCGCCCGCTGGACAACGCCCGCCTCGAGGACGCATGGTGATCCCGATGCGCGATGGTGCAACGGGTGCCGGACGGCGGGCCGATCTCGTGTGGGGCGCAGCGCTGTTCGCCGCGGCGCTCGCGGCCTTCCTCGTCACGCCGACCCCCGGGATGTCCGACGCGCGGTACGCGCTGCTCGTCAGCGAGGCGCTGCTCGAGCGGGGCTCGATCCGGCTCGACCCCTGGTTCGATCCCGGCACCAAGGCCGAGCCCGCGCGCGATCTGCCGTACCAGGTCAACCTGCGGGGCGGCCACGCGTACTACGCGTTCCCGCAGGGCACGTCGATCCTGTCCGTCCCCGTCGTCGCCGCGGCGAGGCTCTTCGGCGCTTCTCCGGTCGCCGCCGAAGGCGCCTATGATCCCGGCGCGGAGGCGCGGCTGCAGCACTCGATCGCGAGCGCGCTCATGGCCGCGGTCGTCCTCCTCGTTTTCCTGTCCGCGCGCCTCACGGCGCCGCGCCCCGCGGCCGCCCTCGTGGCGATCGCCGCCGGGTTCGCGACGCCTGTCTGGACCACGGCGTCGCGCGCGATGTGGTCGCACACCTTCCTGCTCGTGATCTACGCCGTCGCGGCGCTCCTGCTCCTGCGCTGGGAGCTCCGCGGTCGCCGGGCCCACCCGGTGCTCCTGGCGACACTCCTCGCGTGGGCGTTCCTCGTGCGCCCGACCGCCGCGGCGGGCGCGATCGCGATCGCGGGGTACGTCGCGTGGCGCCGGCCGCGCGATCTCGTGACGCTCGGGCTCGCCGGGCTGTTCTGGTTCGCGCTGTTCGCCGCCGCCTCGCACGCGGCGGAACGCAGCTGGCTCCTCCCCGAGTACCGGCCGTCGAGGCTCGGCTCCGCGACCCCCTTCGAGGGGCTCGCCGGGGCGCTCCTGTCGCCGGGGCGCGGCCTGCTCCTGTACTGCCCTTTGGCCGCGGCGGTGCCGGCGCTGCTCGTGCGATTCTGGCGCGACGTGCCCGGGAAGCCGCTCGTCGCGGCGCTCGGCGCCGCCGTCGTCCTGCACGTGATCACCGTCGCCGCGTTCCCGCACTGGTGGGGCGGCCACTCGTTCGGCCCGAGGCTGCTCGTGGACACGGTGCCGTTCCTCGCCGCCCTCGCCGCGCTCGGGCTCGCCGGTGCGCGAGGCTCCCGGGCGTGGATCGCCGTCGCCGCGGTCCTGCTCGCGACGAGCGTCGCGATCCAGGCCGCGGGCGCCCTCTCGATCGCGCCGCACCTGTGGAACATCCTGCCGGTCGACGTCGACGCGGCCCCGGCGCGCCTCTGGGACCTCGCGGACTTCCCGCCGCTGCGCGCGCTGCGCTGAGCGGCGCCGGCTACAGGACGTCGAGCATCAGCCCGGCGAGCACCCACGGCTGCACCGGCCACGGCGCGGCCACGCGCTCGACCCTGTCGCCGGAGCCGATGACGTAGGCGGTCCGGTTGAACGGGATCTCGGCGCCCGCCGCCGCGTAGATCGTCACCGGCGCGAGGACGTGCAGCCCGATCCCGACGACCGCGAGCGCGCTGACCAGGATGGAGGGCTCGGTGTCCGTCGCGCGCAGATCCGGCGCGAGCGACGACAGCCTCGGCACGAGGTAGTCGACGACGAGGTTCGCCTCGCCGAAGCCGCGCACGAGACCTTCCCCGACGTGCGCCTTGAAGCCGACGTGGAACGGGTGGCGCGTCAGCTCCAGGTCGCCGAGCGCGCCGCGCACCGCGACCGGGGACAGGGCGGTGTAGCCTGCGTACGCCGCCAGCCCGTACGGAACCGTGGCGCCGAGCCGGAGGTTGACGCCGTGCGACACCCCGAGCTGCTTCGACGCGACGTGCATCGCGTACTCCGTCTCCTGCAGGAGGCCGAAGTCGCGATCGCCCGGGACCGGCTCCTGTCGCCGCGCGTCCGGCGGCGCGCGCGCGGGGGCGGCAGGCGGGCTCCGCGATCCCGTGGGCGGCGCTTCGGGCGCGGGGATCACGGGCGTCGCGGGCGTCGCGGGCTCGCGCGCCGCGGCGAGGATCTGCTCCACCGCGGTCCGGATGATGACCGCCATGGCCTCCACCTGGGCGTCCGGATCCGGCTCGCCGACGCGCCGCACGAACGCCTCTCCCGCGGCGGTGCCCGCCGCGACGGCGCAGACCGTGCCCCCCTCCGCGGGATCGATCCAGATCGCCGCGAACGCGCCGGCGTTCCTCGCGATCGCCCGCGCCTCCACGGCGCCGTCGGGCGGGGGGCGGAGCGCGGCCTCCACGTCGACCATGAACAGCTCGACGTCGAGGTCGAGCAACCCGCTGCCCGCCGCGACGACGAGCGAGTCGGCGAGCTCCTTCTGCGCGGGCGGGACGAGGAGGGCGAACGGCCGCTTCGCGGGGGTTTCGTCCGCGATGGCGGCGGCCGCGCCGAGGAGCGGGAGGAGGAAGCAGATCGCGACGGCCCGAGGGCGGATCGTCCGCTGCGCGCCCATGCGCTAGACGCCGATGAACAGGCGGTTGCCGAAGTTGCGCTCGAGCCCGGCCGTGAAGATCCGGTTCGCCGCGGTCTCGATGTCGTACTCGACGCGCTTGAACTGGAACATGCGGGTCTCGGTGTCGAAGATGGTGTAGCTCGCCCGGTTGTCGTAGTCGCGCGGCTGGCCGATCGAGCCGACCGAGATCACGAACTTCCGCTCCCTGTCGACGTAGAACTGCTTGGCGGCGATCTCCTCGACCGTGCTCGGCGTGAGCGCGAACACCCGGCACAGGTGGGAGTGCCCGATGAAGGTGATCTGGTCGAGCATGTGGAAGAACGGGAGCAGCGAGAACGCCTGCTCCGGCGCGAAGATGTAGTCGAACTCGCGCTCCTCGATGGGCGATCCGTGGCACAGCTTGATCCCGGCGTCGGGGTACCGCCGCGAGTACGGCAGGTTGCTCAGCCACGCCAGGCCGTCCTCGGTCAGCGCGTTCGCGTGGAGGTCGAGGACGCGCCGGGCCGCGTCGTAGTAGTAGGAATAGTCCATGATGCCCGAGACCGCCGCGTCGTGGTTGCCGAGCACCACCTCGGTCGTCGTCGCGCGCACGAGCTCCACGCACTCGTTGGGGCTCGCGCCGTAGCCCACGACGTCGCCGGCGCACAGGAACATGTCGATCCTCTCGGATTCGTACGCCGCGAGCACGGCGTGGAGCGCCTCGAGGTTCGCGTGGATATCGCTGAAAATGCCCAACCGCATGGATGATCGTACCCCGAAGAGACCCCTTATACTTTGCGCCGTTCGGCCTGTCCACATCCCGGCGGCGGCTAGCCGTCGTCCCCCGGATCCCCGTCGTTGTCGGACAGAAGGTCCGCGAAGCTCACGCCCTTGCCGGCGCCGCGGCTCTCGGCCTGCCCGGCCGCCTTGTCCTTGCCGTGGATCCCGCGCCTGCCCGACGCCGGGTCCCCGGACTTCGCTCGCGCGGGCGCGATCGAGTCGTCGGCGAGCCAGTCGTCGTCGAGGAGCGGCTCGTTCACGTCGACGCCGTCCATCTGGGGCCCGGACGGCGGGATCGACGGCACCGACTGCGGCTTTTCCGTTTCCGCGAGATCCGCGAACGCCGCGTGGATCTCCTGCGCGGTCTTCGGCTTGGCCTTGGGCGCGGGCTCCTTCGACTTGCGCTCCGGCCGCTCCCGAGGGGCGGGCGCGGCGGCGGGCGCGGCGGCCTCCCCGAACAGCCACACCTGCAGCGCGGCGACGCCCACGACGGTCGCGGGATTGGCGGCGTACGGCGGCGCGTACGGCGACGGGTTCGCCGCGAACTTGGCGAGCAGCTCGGCGCGCAGCTCGAGCTCCCGGTGCGCGAGCGCGTCCGGGACGAACAGCGCCCGGCGCTGGCGCTCGGGCTGATCCACGACGAACGGCTCGGCGAGCGCGAGGTCGGCGGCGCAGGTCGGGCACCGCGCGGGCTGCAGCCCGGCGTCGGTGAGGATCTCGAGCAGCTCGGGCTGCTCGTCGAGGTCCACCGCGGTGAACAGCTCGGCGACGAACCTGTGGCCCTTCGGGCAGACGCAATACGATTCCCGTCGCGTCGTGCCCGCTGAGGACCATCCGGCCGGCGGACGCGTTTTCGTGCTCTTCGCCATGGCGGTGACCCTTCTTTTAGCACGGAAACGGGGCGTGACAAAGGCGGGGAGAGGAACGAAACGGAGATCGGCTCCCCGTCCACTCGGTCCACTTTGTCCATCGTGTCCACTGCCCGGCGATGGACGGAATGGACGGAGTGGACGGGAATGGACCCGAGGCAGGCTGGGCCCTCGCTGGCGCGGCGGGGCCGATTCTGCTATTCGAAACGACGTGCGGTGCGCGCCATGAAAGTCGTATTCGTCTACCCGAAGTTCGAGAAGTTCCTCGAAGGGGTGCCCGAGCTGAACAAGGAGCTCGTGGACCACTACCTCGGCCAGTACACGACCCCGCCGTCGCTCGGGATCCCGATCCTCGCCGCGCTCACGCCCCCTACGTGGGAGGTCGAGCTCGTCGACGACAACAACGGCGATCCCGTCGACTTCGACGCGCCCGCCGACCTCGTCGCGATCAACTGCTTCACGCCGCAGGCGACCCGCGCCATGGAGCTCGCGGACGGCTACCGCGCGGCCGGGAAGAGGGTCGCCATGGGCGGCTACTGGCCGTCGACCATGCCCGACGAGGCGCTCCTCCACTGCGACGCGGTGAACGTCGGCGACGGCGAGCCGACCTGGCCGAGGATCCTCGCGGACGCCGCGGCCGGGGCGCTCGCGCGCAAGTACGTCGGCGGCACGCGGGCCGATCTCGCGTCGCTCCCGATCCCGCGCCGCGACCTCTTCTACGCGAAGCGCGGCTACGACTGGAACGAAGACCTCGTCCAGGTGGCGCGCGGCTGCACGTACAACTGCTCCATGTGCGCCATCCCGACCCACGCGGGCCACCGGATCCGGCTGCGGCCGGTCGAGGCGATCGCGGCCGAGATGCGGACGCTCCGGCACGACAACGTCTACCTCGCGGACGATCTCCTCTTCTTCCCGAGCCGGCGGCTCGAGGAGTGGTCGCGCGCCCTGTTCGAGGCGCTCGCGCCGCTCGGCAAGAAGTACTTCGTGACGTCGACGATGGCGCTCAAGACGGACGACGATCTGCTCGACCGGATCGCCCGCGCCGGGGTCACGTCGTTCTACTGCACGATGAACGTGGATCCGAAGTCGATCCGCGCGCTCGGCGGCGACGCCGAGGCCCAGGCCGAGCTCGCCGACCTCGTGGCGAAGCTCGAGGGCCGCGGGATCCGGTTCTACGCGTCGATAGGCCTCGGCCGCGACTGGGACGGGCCCGGGCTCGCGGACGCGATCCTCGAGCTGTGCGCCAAGGCGCGCATCCGCACCGCCGAGTTCTTCCTGTTCTGCCCCTACCCCGGCTCGTCGCTCTGGGACCGGCTCGAGCGCCAGGGCCGGATCCTCCACCGCGAGTGGCGGAAGTACAACGGCGCGCACGTCGTGTGGCGGCCGGCCAACCTCGAGCCGGACGGGCTGCACGAGCAGTTCCTGCGGCTGTGGCGCGAGTTCTATGCCGCGCAGGACTCGGGTGACGTCGTCCGCAACCTGGAGCCGGATCGCTCGGACGCGCACCTCGCCGAGCGGCGGCGGCGGGCTGGCGCCGAGGGCGAGGGATGACCGGCTCGCAGATGCGGCGCGCGGCGATCACCGGGATCGGCGTGCTCTCGCCGGTCGGGCTCTCCCGCGCCGAGGTCGCTCGGGCGGTCGCTGAAGGCCTGTCGGGGATCGCGCCCATCGAGGCGTTCGACACCGCCCCGTTCCGGACGCGGTTCGGCGGCGAGGTGCGCGGGTTCGACCCTATGGCGGCGCTGACCGCCGAGGAGCGGGCCGGGCTCGGCGACAGGTACCTCGAGCTCGCGGTGGCCGCGGCGCGGCAGGCGGTGCGCGACGCCGGGCTCCCGTGGTCGCGCGAGGCGCCGGCCGGCGCGCGCGTGGGGCTCGTCGTCGGCACGTGCAACGGCGGGCTGCTCACCGCGGAGCGGCACTACAGGATGCTCGCCGGGCTCGAGCCGGACGCCTTCGACAGGAGGATGAACCGCAACATCCGCTACCACGGCATCGGCGCGGCGCTCGCCCACGCGTTCGGCGTCGCCGGCCCGACGCTCGTCGTCTCCACCGCGTGCTCGTCGTCCACCTGCGCGCTCGGCGCGGCGCTCGAGCTGCTCGCGGCCGGGGACGCGGACGCCGTGATCGCGGGCGGCTCGGACGCGCTCTGCCTCTCGACGATGGCCGGGTTCGACTCGATCAAGGCGACGTCGACCGGCCGGATCGCGCCGTTCTCCCTGCCCCCGGGGCTCAACCTGGGCGAGGGCGCGGCGTTCTGGATCCTCGAGGAGCTCGGGGCGGCGCGGCGCCGCGGGGCGCGGATCGACGGCGAGCTGCTCGGGTACGCGTTCACGGCCGACGCCCACCACCCGACCGCGCCGGATCCGCGCGGCGACGGGCAGTACCGCACGATGGCGCGCGCGCTCGAGCGGGCCGGGGTCGCGGCGGCCGAGCTCGGCTGCATCAACCTGCACGGGACCGGCACCGAGGCGAACGATCGCACCGAGACCAAGTCCGTGCGGAGGATCATCGGAGACGCGGCGATCCCGTGCCACTCGTTCAAGTCGCAGGTCGGGCATTGCCTCGGCGCGGCCGGCGCCCTCGAGGCCACGGCCGGGCTGCTCGGGATGATAGGCGGCGTGATCCCGGCGACGATCAACTTCTCCGAGCCGCGGCCCGGGTGCGACCTCGACGTCGTGCCCAACGCGCCGCGGCCCGCGCGCTACTCGCGGTTCCTGTCGTGCAACTACGCGTTCGGCGGGCACAACGCGGCGATCGCGGTCGGCGCGTGCGAGCCCGGGAGGCCCCCCGCGGCGGGACCGGATCCCGGGGCGCAAGCCGTGGTCACCGGGTGCGGCGCGGTCACGCCGTTCGGGCTCGGGGTGGACGCCCTGCTCGCGGGCCTGCGCGCCGGGCGCACGGCGCTCTCGCCCTTCGGCGATCGCGTCGCCGAACCGTCGCGGGCGCGCCTCGGCGGCCTCGTGCCGCAGTTCGCGGCGCGCGACGTCGACAAGCGGCTCGACTTCCGATCGCTCACGCGCATCTCGCGGTACGCGATCGCGGCGGCGCGGCTCGCGCTCGCCGGCTCGGGGCTCCGGCTCGGCCCCAAGGAGGGGCTCGAGACCGGCGTCGTGAGCGGCGTGTACGTCGGCACGAGCGAGGAGGAGTACATGCGGCTCGTGACGCGCACGAAGGGCGCCGAGGTGGACATCGGCTCGTTCGCGTCCATCGTGCCGAACGCGACCGGCGGCTTCGTCTCGAACGCGCTCGCCCTCAAGGGGTACTCGTGCACGGTCACGATGGCCGCGGACGCGGGGCTCTTCGCTTTGCGCCTCGCGCAGCTCGCGATCGAGAGCCGCTCGACCGCGCGGGTCGTCGCCGGCGGCGCGGACGAGCTCTACTCGCGGTACGTCCTCAACTACGACGTGCTTGACTACCTCAAGAGCGGCGCGGCGGAGGAGCGCTGCGGCATCGACCTCGAGGTCGACGATCGGCGCGTCCTCGCCGAGGGCGCGGCGTACGCGATCGTCGAGGAGCGGGCCGTGGCCGCGGCGCGCGGCGCGCGGGTCCTCGCCAGGATCGCGGGCAGCGGCCACACCACCGACGCGGCGGCGTTCGGCGGCGCCGCCCGGACGCCGGACGGCTTGGCGCGGGCGATCGCCCTCGCGCTCGAGTCCGCCGGCTGGTCGGCCGACGACGTCGGCCTCGTGTGCTGGTCGCCCCAGGGGAACCGCGGCGACGCCGTGACGCTCGCGGCGCTCGAGGCGGCGCTCGGCGCGCGCGGCAAGACGGTCCCGCTCGTCACGAGCGCGCTCCACACCGGGCCCGCCGAGGCGGGCCCGGGCGTCACGACGCTCGCGGCGCTGCTCGGCGCGTGGGCGGACGGCCGCGGCATGTGGCGGGAGCGGACGGGCGTCCCATCGATCGACGGGCGCGCCGCGCCGCAGGGAGCCGCAAGGGCGCTGCTCGTCGCCACGAGCGACCAGGGGTTCAACCTCGCGATCGCGATCGAGCCCGAGGGAGGTGCCGCGTGACCCGCGTCCGCGTCGCGATCACCGGCATCGGGACGATCTGCGCGATCGGCCGCGACACCGCGGCGTTCACGGACGCGCTCCGGCGCGGCGACCGCGGCTTCTCGCGGATCGACGATCCGCGCCTCCGGGGGCTGCGCGTCACGCACGCGGCGCTCGTCCGGGGGTTCGAGCCGGACCCCGCGGCGCCCGAGGAGATCGGCGGGCTCGATAGGCACGTCCACCTCGCGCTTTGCGCGCTGCGCGAGGCGCTCGGCGGGGCGGGGCTGTCGGCGGGGCTCGGCGCCCGCGGGGGCGTCGTGCTCGGCACCTGCTCGGGCGGGATGCTGTCGATCGAGCGCCACTACGAGGCGCTCGCGCGCGGAGAGGATCCCGTCGACGCGCGGCTCCTGTTTTCGAAGCGGTACTACACCGCGGCCAAGGTGCTCGCGTGGGCCGCGGGAGCGCGCGGCCCGGCGCTGACCGTGGTCACCGCGTGTGCCGCCGGCACCGGCGCGATCGCGCAGGCGGCGGATCTGATCCGCGCGGGGTACGCGGACGTCGTCGCGGCGGGCGGGGCGGACGCCTTCGCGCCGTCGACGCTCGCCGGGTTCGACGCGCTCAAGGCCACGGCCGAGGGGATGTGCGCGCCGTTCTCCCAGCCCGTCGGCCTGAACCTGGGCGAGGGCGCCGCGTTCCTCGTGCTCGAGCGGTACGATCGCGCCGTCGGGCGGGCTGCGCCGATCCTCGCCGAGCTGCTCGGCACCGGGCTCAGCAACGACGCGTACCACCCGACCGCGCCCGATCCGACGGCGCGCGGCCAGATGGCGGCGATGCAGGCGGCGCTCGCGGACGCCGGGATCACCGCCGCGCAGATCGATTACATCAACGCGCACGGCACCGGCACGCGGGCGAACGACCCGGCCGAGTCGCGCGCGATCTCCCGGCTTCTCGGCGAGCGGGCCGCCCGGGTGCCCGTGAGCTCCACGAAGTCGATGATCGGCCACTGCCTCGGCGGCGCGGGCGCGCTCGAGGCGTCGGCCACCGTGCTCGCGGCGCGGGCCGGCTTCCTGCCGCCCACGGCCGGCTTCGCCGGCAGGCGCGAGGGCTGCGATCTCGACTGCGTGCCGGACGCCGGGCGGCGCTTCGCGGGGAGGATCGCCCTGAGCAACAGCTTCGGCTTCGCGGGCAACAACGCGTGCGTCGTCCTCGACACGGCGCCGTGCGCGGACGAGGGGTTCGGCGCGGCCGCGCGGCCCGCGGGCGACGTCGCGGTGGTGACCGGCTGCTCCGCCATCACGCCTTTCGGCGTGGGGACGCGCGCCCTCGCGGGAGGCGCCTCGGCGATCGCCGATGTCGCGAGGTTCGAGGCGCCCGTGCGGCCGTTCCCGGCCGGGCTCGTGCCTCCCGTCGACGCGCGCGAGGTGGATCGCCGCCTCGACCTCAAGGGCATGGACCCGTGCTCGCGCTACGCGGCGCTCGCGGCCCGCGCGGCGCTCGACGCGGCGGCGCTCAAGCCGCGGCCCCGCGCGACCTCGGAGGTCGGGCTCGTCCTCGGCATCGCGACCGGCCCGGGACAGGGAGAGGCGGAGCACCTCGAGGCGGTGTTCCGCGGCGACTTCGTGCTCCAGCACCTCGGCGCGTTCCCCTACGTCGTGCCGAACGAGGTGGCCGGGAACGTCGCCCGCGCCCTCCTCCTGCGCGGCCACTCGACGGTGATCGCCGCCGGGCAGGGCGCCGGCCTCGCCGCGTGCGCCTCGTCCGCGATCGCCGTCGCGCTCGGGCACGTCGAGGCGATCGTCGCGGCCGCCGCGGACGAGCTGACACCGCGCAGCGTCGCCGACGGCTACAAGGTCGGGCAGCTCGGGCCCGGGACCCGCGTCGTGCCGGGAGAGGGGGCCGCCGCGTTCGTCCTCGAGAGCCGAAAGGCCGCGGCCGAGCGCGGGGCCGCGCCGCTCGCCGAGGTGCGGGGCGCGGCGCTCGTCACCGAAGGCTCTTCCCCGTGCGCCGGCGACCGCGCGGCCGCGTGCCTGCGCGCCGCCGAGGAGGCGCTGTCCCGGGCCGGGATCGCCCCCGGCGACGTGACCGCGCTCGTCGCCGGATCCGCCGCGACCGGCGCCCCGGAAGAGGAGATTCGCGCCCTCGCCGGGCTCTTCGGCGGGCGGCTCGCGGCGGGCGATCTCGCCGCGCGCATCGGGTTCGCCGAGGCCGCGCTGCCGCTCATCGAGCTCGCCGTCGCGATCGAGCTCGCCGCCCCGGACGAAATAGTCCTCGCGGCGTGGGCGTCCCCGGAGGGGTTCGGCAGCGCCGTCGTGCTCCGGCGCCTCCCAAATTTCTAGGTCCTGACCGCCTTGGATCGCTACAATACCGGCATGAAGCGAAGCGGCATGGTGATCGGGCTCGTCGCCTGGATGTGCTCGGGCTGCCAGATCGAGTTTCCGGATCTGCGCTCCGGCGGTGGGGACGGCGGATCGGACACGGATACGGACGCCGATACGGACACCGGCACGGACACCGACACCGACGCGGACACGGATGTCGACACGGATACGGATGTCGATACCGACACGGACGCCGATACCGACACGGACACCGACCCCGTGGAGGGGTGCGCGTGGCGGATGCAGCTCGCCTTCGACAACAGCGCCTCGGCCGAGACGCTGGTCGCCTTCCCGCTGCCGGTGGCGTTGGACGCGACGGCGCTCGACTACGCGCACACCGCCGACTCGGGCGAGGACGTCGTGTTCGTCGACGGCGACGGCGTGACCGTGCTCCCTCACGAGATCGAGAGCTGGGACGAGAGCGGGACGTCGTACCTGTGGGTCGGGATCCCGGCGATCGACGGCGGCTCCACGACCGACCACGTCTGGATGTACTACGGGTGCACGGCGCCTCCGGCGCCGGATCCGGCCGGCGTCTGGGACGACGGGTTCGTCGCGGTCTGGCACCTCGCCGAGCTGGCCAGCGACGAGTGGTCCGCGGCCGCGCACGCGGACGCGACCGGCGGCGGCAGCACCGGCGGGCAGAACGGAAACGCCAGCGCCCCCGGCACGTTCGCGACGTGCCAGGACTTCGACGGAGACGACTTCGTGCGCGTGCCCGACGGCGCCGCGCTGGACGTCACCGGGGCGATCACGCTCGAGGCCTGGGCGCGCTTCGACGCCCTGCCGGGCAACAACGAGTTCGGCTACCTCGCGGGCAAGTACGACACGGGCGCGGACGATCGCTCCTACGCGCTCTATCTCTACGAGAACGAGCCGCGATTCATCATCTCCCACGACGGCGTGGACGCGACGACCGCGGCGTGGTCCGGCGTCACGGCGGTCACGGGCCAGTGGTACTACCTCGTCGGCGTCTGGACCGGCGACGGCGGCTCGGCCGCGGTGCGGATCTACGTCGACGGCGTGTTCAGCGGATCGGACGCCGGTCCGGCGCCTGCCCAGATCCACGCGGGCGCGGCCGATCTCCTCATCGGCGGCAAGCTTTTCGCCGGGGAGCCCAACCTGTGGGTCGACGCGCAGATCGACGAGGTCCGGCTCTCGAACGTGGCCCGCTCGGCCGCGTGGATCGCGACCCAGCACCTCGCCATGACCGGCGGCTTCGTCACCTTCGGCGCCGAGGAGGAGTTGTAGCTCTCCGGTTGTCCATGGCACAAAGCGTGGCACACCTGAGATTTGCGCGATCCCACTGATTGTCCTGTCATTCTGCTAGAATAGGTGCGAGCAGAAAGAATCGGTAGAGGTGGCACGGCGCGTGCTTCGTTTCAGGCGCAGGGCAGGTGCCGGTACCGTTCGGCGCCGACGAACCCGGAGGAGGACGCGATGACGAATTCGATTTCGAAGCTTCTTCCGCTCGTTGCGGCGCTCGCGGCCGCCCTGTTCTTCTCCGCTTGCGGCGACGACGATGCCGACGACGACGGCGACAGCGGTGTCGAGGAGCCGGCCTGCGTGGCAGCACCGCTGGAGTGCGAAGAGTACGTCTGCGGTGGTGACTTTGTTCTCTCCGACATCCTTTTCGACACCCCCGTGCTCCCGATTTGCACGACCATCGAGGGAAGCCTGACCGTCGACAGCCTCGGATGCCCCGACATCCAACCACCGCAATGCCTGCGACACGTCACTGGCGATGTGAGCATTAGTAACGATCCTTGGAACGACGACCTGGCGAGCTTGCGGAGCCTGGAGACGGTCGGCGGCAACCTGGCAATAGGTACCAACTACATGGGCGGCACGTTGGGGATCTTCACGCTCGACGGCTTGAGCAACCTGCGCGAAGTGGGCGATTCCCTCGGGGTATTCAGCAACAACGACCTGGAGAACGTCGACGGTCTGTGCAACCTGGAGAGCGTCCAAAGGATCGGGTTTCAGGACAACCCCGCGCTCACGGACGTCGATGGGCTCGAGAAGATCAAGCACGTCGAAGGGGACGTCAATTTCCATAGCCTCATGCCCTGCATCGGGCACCCTTCCCTGCAAGACGTGGAGGGGCTTCGAAACCTGAGCTACGTCGGCGGCAACTTCGGGATTGTTGCCGGCGACGGGTGCTCGAACGACTCTCTCGAAACCCTCTCCGGGCTTCGCAGCCTCGAATTCGTGGGCGCCAAGCTTTCTCTGGCTCAGAACCCATTGGTACAAGACCTGGACGGGCTCTCGGCTCTTCTCACCATCGGCGAGGGGTTGAGGATCTCCAGTAATTGGATTCTCGAGAACGTCGACGGGCTGCTGTCCGTAGAGGAGTTCGGCGGCGACGTCTATGTCCAGTACAACCCGTCTCTGCCGACGTGCGACGCGAACGCTCTTGTCGAGGCGCGCGGGGTTGGAACCGCAGGGGACAGCGCCTGCACCTACCAGAACCTGGACGACGGCTGCTTCCCGGTCGGGGACGAGTTCGATTGCGGACTGTCCGACTACGATTAGCGACTGTGCTTCCTCACGCCGGGTCGGCGGCGCAGACGCTCTCGCGCAGCGCTTCGGGAATCGGGCCGAGCGATGGATCCTCCGCGGCGGCGAACGCCCACAGGCCGGCGAGCGGCGCGGTGCGGCCGAGCGACACCACCTCCGTGTAGCGCGAGAGCGCCGCGAGGTACGGCGGGCACAGGGTGAAGCCGCCCGACCGGTACAGCCTCCCCGGGCGACCCGCGAAGTCGAAGGTCGAGCGCGCGAGCCCGTGGATGAACCGCCCGATCGCGTCCCCGGCGCTCTCGCCGGCCGCGACGGCGTCCATGATCCTTTCTACCGCGTACGTGCCGCACGTCACCTGGGAGTAGCTGTCGTCGACGGTCACCGCCGAGTAGTCGACGGCGTAGAACTTGCCGAGCATCTCGAGCGTCGCGCCGGTCGCCGCCGCGCAGCCGACGGACCAGTCGAGCCGCACGGGCCGCCGCCCCGCGAACGCGACGAGCTTCGCGTCGCGCGAGCCGAGGTCGAGCACGGTGAAGTCGCCCGCGTCCACGAGCTCGAGCGCGCCGCGGCTCAAGGACACGAGGTCGTTCTCGAACCGCGCGGACAGGCTCCGCGCCGAGTGGCCCGTCCCGTAGGCGAAGGAGAAGCCGCGCGCCTTGACCTCGCGCGACGGCACGAGGCGCACCGCCGGCGAGCCCGCCTCGAACACCTTGCACCACGAGCTGCCCGCGTCGCCCAAGAGCACGGCTACCCCCTCGCGGAGAGGCGCACGAACGCCTCGATCTTGGCCATCGTCGCCGCGCCCAGGGAGTCGTGCACGTCGACGTGCATGCCGCGGTGGCGCGCCGCGAGGTGGCGCGCGAGCATCGCCTTGGCGCAGAAGCCCTGGCTGAAGAAGACGATCGGCAGATCGTCGGGCACCTCGGTCTCGAGATCGAGATCCGCCGGGCGGCCGCGCTCGACGCAGCGCGTCCAGCCGAAGACCGCGGTCGTCTCCGGGAACAGATCGAGCAGCTCGATCGGGTGCGGCGGCGTGCCCCAGAAGCCGTGGGTGGGCTCGCGCCGCGAGGCCCGCGCCGACCGGATCTCCTCGTCGGTCAGCGGCTCGACGATCGCCTCCATGATCCGCACGACCCGGGCCTGGAGCGGCCCGGTCGCGTCGCTCAAGATCGCCTCGGACGGCGGATCGATCCCGGGGTTCGTCGTGCGGATCACCTCGACGCCCGCGAGGTCGGCCACGAGCCTCCCGGCGAGCCGTCCGGCGTCGCACTTCTCCTCGCCGGTCGCGGCGACGATCGCGCAGAGCCTGCCGCGCAGGGCGAGCGCGTTGTCCACGCAGTTGCGGATGATGTGGCAGTAGGCGTCCGGAACGGTCCGCGAGGCCTTCGCGTCGTGGTGGACGTCCAGGTCGAAGAACGCCGCTCCGGGGAAGCGCTCGGCCGCGGCCTCGAGCGCCGCGCGCGGCGGGTCGCCCCAGAACCCGATGACGCGCGGGCCGTGAGCCGCCACCGCCTCGAGGCCGTCCCGGCAGAGCTGCACGGCCGGGCCTCAGAGCTTGCCCGCGACGGCCTTGGACAGCTTCATCGCGCAGTGCTTCGGGCCGCACATGGAGCAGTAGCCCGCCTGCACGTCCTCGGGCCGGGCCTGGGACTCCTCGTGCATCTTCTTGGCGCGAGCCGGGTCGAGCGAGAGCGCGAAGATCCGCTCCCAGTCGAACGCCGCCCGCGCCGCCGACAGGGCGTCGTCGCGCTCACGGGCGCCCGGCCTGCCGCGCGCCACGTCGGCCGCGTGCGCCGCGATCTTGAACGCGATCACGCCCTGTCGCACGTCCTCGAGCGTCGGCAGCCCGAGGTGCTCGCGCGGCGTGACGTAGCACAGCATCGACGCGCCCATGAACGCGCCCAGGGTGCCGCCGATCGCCGCCGTGATGTGGTCGTAGCCGGGCGCGACGTCGGTGACGATCGGGCCGAGGATGTAGAACGGCGCCTCGTCGCACAGCTCGCGCTCCCGGCGCATGTTCATCTCGATCTGATCGAACGGGACGTGCCCCGGCCCCTCGACCATTACCTGCACCTCGGCCGCGCGGCACCGCCGCACGAGCGCGCCGAGCGTCTCGAGCTCGCCGAACTGCGCCGCGTCGCTCGCGTCGGCGAGGCACCCCGGCCGCAGGCCGTCGCCGAGGCTCAAGGTGACGTCGTGGCGGCGGCAGATCCCGAGCAGCCGGTCGAACTGGTCGTACAGGGGGTTCTCTCGGCGGTGGTGCACCATCCAGTTGGCGAGGATCGAGCCGCCGCGACTCACGATCCCGCACAGCCGTCTTGCGGCGAGCGGCACGTGCGCGGCGAGCAGGCCAGCGTGCACGGTCATGAAGTCGACGCCCTGCTCAGCCTGGCCCTCGATCACCTCGAACAGCACCTCGGGATCGAGCTCCTCGGGGGTCTCGGCGCGCTCCATCGCCTCGTAGATCGGCACGGTGCCGAGCGGCGCCGGGCAGCGCGCGAGGAGCGCCGCACGGATCTCCCGGATGTGCGGCCCGACCGTGAGGTCCATCACCGCGTCCGAGCCGAGGGAGAGCGCGAGCGCGAGCTTCTCGAGCTCCTCGGTCGCGCACGAGCGGATCGGCGAGCCGCCGATGTTCGTGTTGATCTTGCAGGTCACGGCGTCGCCGATCCCCTGCGGGTCGAGGCCGTCGTGGTGCACGTTCGCCGGGATCACGAGCCGGCCGCGCGCCACCTCGTCGCGCACGAGCTCCGGCGCGAGCCGCTCGCGCTCCGCCACCCGCCGCATCGCGGTCGTCACCTCGCCCGTCTTCGCGAAGTGGAGCTGGGTGACGACCTCGCCGCGCCCCGCGCCCGCCCGTTTTCCGCTCATGCCGAGACCTCCTCGCTGCCCGGTCTTATAAGCCGCCCTCGAGCGGTGCGCAACGCGAACGCGACGCCTTTGCCGCGGCGATCCGCCTGACGCAACAGCGCGAATGCGCTATACTTATCGCGTACACCGGCGAAGAGGAGGCACAGATTTGAGCATGGACAAGCGCAGGGGCGAGCGCGTCGATGCCGACTTCGACTGTTCGATCCGACTCTACCTCAAGAACGGTTCCGACAAACAACAGGTCAGGCTGGTCAACTGCAGCGAGGGCGGGCTGTGCGTGGAGGTTCCCCAGGCGCACGACCCGTTCGACCGGGAGTCGCTCGTCAACTTCCTGTTCCTCGTGGGCGACGACGTCTGCGCCTTCGCGGCGATCGTGAAGTGGGTGAGCGCCGAGGGGGCGCTGGAGGGCACCAACGGCGGCCGGCGCTACGGCGCCAAGATCGCCCCGGGCTCGTCGAGCAACCCGGCGCTCTACTGCGACTACGTCCGCTACCTGTTCCTGAAGCGGCGGTTCCAGTAGTAGGGGTGCGGCTCGCCGCACCCGACGGACGAAGTGCCTACAGCCCCCCGCACTGGGGGGAGTCGAGGTAGACCGCGACCGTCTCGGGGACGACCGGGTCGAGCTCGAGGTAGCTCGTCTCCATCCCCACGAACCAGTCGATGTGCATGCCGATGATCGAGCCGCCCACGTCGTCGGCGCGCAGGCAGCCGTCGTGCGAGCCGCCCTCCGGGAGCGCCACGCCGTCCAGCGCGGGCGCGTACAGCACCGTGCCGTGATCGATCACGTCCTCGTCCACGGCGACGGAGACGTACGGCTCGAGCGCGTTGCCCGCGCTGCCCATGCCCCACGGGAACTCGTCCCCGAGCTCGACGAAGCAGTCGAAGCCGCCGCCGCAGTCGCAGTCGATGTTGAGCATCGTGCCGTCCTCGAGCCGGCCGGTGCCCTCGGTCCGGATCGACGTCGCGAAGGCGTACGGCACGTCCGCGAGGAACGCCGAGTCGCAGTCGCCGAGCGCCGTGTCGTCCGCGCCGTCGAAGTCGGTCTCGAGCGTCACCCAGTAGTAGGTGAGCTCCACCTCGCCGAGCGGAGTGCCGGGATCCGTGTCCTGGTCGGTGTCCGCATCCGTGTCGGAGTCGGTGTCGGTGTCGGAGTCGGAATCGGAGTCGGTATCGGAGTCGGTATCCGAATCGGAGTCGGTGTCCGAATCCGAGTCGCCGCCGGATCCGCCGCCGTCGCCGCACGCCGCGGGCGCTGTCGCCGCGAGGCAGAGCGCGAGGATCGAAAGAGATCTCGTCGTCGCCATCGTCCCCCTCCTGTCAGAGATCGCCCGCGCCGATTATAGCAGCGCCGCGAGGGTGGCGGCGAGGACGTCTGCCATGAACGCGTGCCCCTCGTCCGAGGGGTGCACGCCGTCGTCGAGGTAGAGCTCGGACGCCCGATCGGCGGGCAGCGCGCGCCACGCGGCGTCGGCGTCCGCGAGCGGGAGGGAGCGCTCCGCGGCGAGCGCCCGCAGCGCGCCGTAGTAGGGATCCATCGCCTCCGGCCCGCCGGGGAGATCCGTGGGGCACGAGGTGACGAGGATCGGGAGCGCGCCGGCCCGGACCGCGAGATCCGCGATCCGCCGCACCGCCGCGTCGTACTCGCCGGGCGAGACGCCCGCGTAGCAGTCGTTCAGGCCGAACTGGATCGCGATCGCGTCCGGTTTCGACGCGAGCACAGTCGCGGCGCGCAGGAAGCCGCCCGGCGCGGTGTCGCCCGGCACGCCCGCGTTGATCCGGTCGATCTTCGCTTGCGGGAAGCGCCCCGACAGGGCGTCGACGGCGCGATCGAAGAAGCCGCGCCGCACCATCCAGCCGTAGGTGAGCGAGTCGCCGAGCCCGGCGACGACGAGCGTCCCCGGTCGCCGTGTCCCGGTTTCCAAGGCGGGTTCGAGGCTACCAGTCCATGCAGTCGCCGAACTCCTCGGCGGCGTCTTCGCAGTCGTCCATGGCGCAGTCGTCGCCCCTGTGCTTGACGAAGCAGTTCAGCAGGCTCTGGAACTCGCCCTCGCAGTCCTCGTCCTCGGCCCAGTCGAACGTGTCGTCGCAGATCTCCTCGGCGAGGCCCTCGTCGAAGTTGTACGGATCGCCGTCGTCGTACTACGCGCACGTGTCGACGTAGATGTTGTACCCGTCGTTCTGGCACCACATCTCGCAGTCCTCGTCGTACATCTTCTCGGCCACGTCCTCGCAGGAGTAGTCCTTCGCCTCCTTGTCGCAGCCGGCGGCAGCGAAGGCGAGGCAAACGGCGACGAGCCCGGCGACCAGCAGTGATTGAGCGCGCATCTCTCTCTTCCTTTCTGCGCCCCCACCCCGGGGAGGGCGTGCGGCTCGGAGCTCCGAGCCGCGCCATCATATTCGAACTCGTTGCGGCGACAAGGGGATTTGTCGGCGCCTTTCAGTACGCCTTGGCGAACAGGACGCGCTGCGCGGACGGCCGGCCGGTCTTGATGCACACTCCGGGCTCCGGATCCGGGCCTTGGCCGGGCAGCGGGATGCAGCGGATCGTGACCTTCGTCTCGTCCTTGATCGCGGCCTCGGTCTCGGCCGTGCCGTCCCAGTGGCACCAGGCGAACCGCGCGTCGCCCTCCTGGAAGACGGCGAGGAAGTCCGCCCACGTGTCGATCGTCACCGTGTTGTCGGCGCGGAACCTCCTCGCGCGCTCGAACAGGAACGCCTGGAACCCGTCGAGGACGCCGGGCAGATCCGCCGCCAGCGTCTCGAGCGGCATCTTCGCCTTGCCCTCGGCGATGCGCAGCTTCGTCATCGCGGCGCCCGACGCGAGATCCTTGGGACCGAGCTCGATCCGGACAGGCACGCCCTTGCGCTCCCACTCGTAGTACTTCTCGCCCGGCCGCATACCCTCGCGGCCGTCGAGCTCCACCGCGACGCCCTTGGCCCGCAGATCGTCGCGCAGCTTCGCCGCAGCGGAGAGCACGGCCTCCTTCTCCGCGTCGCTCTTGTGGATCGGCACGATCACGGCCTGGATCGGCGCGAGCCGCGGCGGCAGGATGAGCCCCGTGTCGTCCGAGTGCGTCATGATGAGGCCGCCGATGAGCCGCGTGGAGACGCCCCACGACGTCTGCCACACGAAGTCCTCGCGGCCGGCCTCGTTCTGGAACTTCACGTCGAACGCCCGCCCGAAGTTCTGCCCGAGATCGTGGCTCGTGCCGGCCTGCAGCGCCTTGGCGTCGCGCATCATCGCCTCGATGCAGAACGTCGTCACCGCGCCGGCGAACTTCTCGGAGTCGGTCTTCTGGCCGCGCACGACCGGCATGGCCATCATCTCCTCGGCGAAGTCGCCGTACACGCCGAGCATGCGCACGACCTCGGCCATCGCGTCGTCGTGGGTCGCGTGGGCCGTGTGCCCCTCCTGCCAGAGGAACTCCGTGGTGCGCAGGAACATCCGCGTGTGCAGCTCCCAACGCACGACGTTGGCCCACTGGTTGATGAGCAGCGGCAGGTCCCGGTAGGAGTTGATCCACTTTGCGAAGAAGTGGCCGATGATCGTCTCCGACGTCGGGCGGATCGCGTACTGCTCGCCCTCGGGGAGCGCCTTCCCGCCCGCGTGCGTGACCACCGCGACCTCGGGCGCGAACCCCTCGACGTGCTCGGCCTCCTTCGTGAGGAACGACATCGGGATGAGCAGCGGGAAGTACGCGTTCTTGTGCCCGGTCGCCTTGAAGCGGCGATCGAGGTCGGCCTGGATCCTCTCCCAGATCGCGTAGCCGTGCGGCTTGATCACCATGCACCCCTTGACCACCTTGGCGACCTCCGCGAGATCGCCCTCGCGGATGACGTCCTGGTACCACTGGGGGAAGTCTAAAGCCTGCGGCGTGATCTTTCCTTTTTCCTCGGCCATCTTCACTGCTCCTCGCGTTGTGCGGGGAACGGATAGCACGGGATCGGCGCGGAGGGAATGGACGAGTGGACGGAGTGGACCGAGTGGACGGAATGGACGGAGTGGACCCAACGGACCGAGTGGACCCAACGGATCGGCGGGACGGCGCCAATCGGTTCCTCTGCGACGTGCTACACTCGGGTCGTGGCGACGCTCTCCCATCTCCTCGTGTGGATCGGGCTGGCACTCTTTTTCATCGGCGCGATCGTCTTCCTGGTCGTCTGGCTCCCCGCAAGGTGGGCGCACTACTTCACCCAATGGCGCCCGAGCCTGTGGCGTTCGGGCAAGCGAACGCTGCTGCCGACTTTCGGCCGCGTGGAGACGAGAATCATTCTCGCCTGTTCGGCTGCGATCGCCCTCGGCACTCTGCTAATCTTCGTCGGCAGCGCCATCCGCTGATCGACCGGCCCGCACGGCCCGCCTGCACCACACGTGCAGGATCTCGACGACCGCGGGCGTGAGGCCGGGGATGCGGCTCGCCTGGCCGAGCGTCGCCGGGCGGATGCGGGAGAGCTTCTCCACGGCCTCGGCGCGCAGCCCCGGGAGCGCCGCGTAGTCGATGTCCGCCGGCAGGGCGATCTCGTCCATCGCCGCGAGCTTCTCGGCGAGCGCCTCCTGGCGGCGCACGTACCCCTCGTACTTGATGTCCACCTCGAGACCGGCCTTCGCCTCGGGAGAAAGCTCTGCGAGCCACGGCGCGAGCGCGCTGAGATCCTCGAGCCGCGCGCCTGGGCGCCGCGCGAGATCGGCGAGCGACGTCGGCTTCTTGATCGCGCCCACGCCGAGCGCCGCGAGCGCCGCGAGCGTCACGGCCGAGGGCGCGACCACCGTGGCATGCAGCCGTTCCCGTGCGGCGTTCACGGCGGCGACCCGCGCCCGGATCTCCCGGATCCGATCCGCGTCGAGGAGGCCGGTCCGCTCGCCCTCGTCGACGAGCCGCGCGCCCGCGTTGTCCTCGCGCAGGAGCAGCCGGTGCTCGGCGCGCGACGTGAACATGCGGTACGGCTCGTCCACGCCGCGCGCCGTGAGGTCGTCGATCATCACGCCGGCGTAGGCCCGATCACGGCGCAGCGCGAGCGGGCGATCCCCGCGCAGGGCGAGCGCCGCGTTCGCGCCCGCGACGAGGCCGAGCATCGCGGCCTCCTCGTACCCGGACGTGCCGAGGATCTGCCCCGCGAGGTACATCCCCGAGATCCCGTCGACCTCGAGCGCCGGCGTGAGGCAGGTCGGCTGTATAGCGTCGTACTCCACGGCGTATCCGTAGCGGACGATCCGCGCCTGCTCAAGCCCCGGGATCGCGCGCACCAAAGCCTCCTGGGCGTCCTCGGGCAGGCTCGTCGACAGGCCGGCCGGGTAGATCACGCGGCCGTCGCGATCCTCGGGCTCGAGGAAGATCTGGTGCCGCCCCTTGTCGGGGAAGCGCGCGATCTTCGTCTCGATCGACGGGCAGTACCGCGGGCCGACCCCGGTGATCCCGCCGCCGTACAGCGCCGATCGATCGAGGTTTTTGCGGATCGCCGCGTGGGCCGCCTCGCCCGTGTACGTGACGTGGCAGATCCGTTGCGGCAGGGAGAAACCGCGCGTCGCGGGATCGAAGAACGGCGGCGGCTCGTCCCCCGCCTGACCCTCGAGCCCGGTCGTGTCGATCGTCGATCCGTCGAGCCGCGGGCAGGTGCCGGTCTTGAGCCGGATGAACGGCAGCCCGGCCCGCTCGAGCGACTCGGCGAGCGCGGTCGACGGCGGCGCGCCCAGCCTGCCGCCCGGCGTCCTTCTGCTCCCGACGAACAGCACGCCCCTCAGGAACGTGCCGGCCGTGATGACGACCGCGGTCGCCGTCACTGCGCCGCGGCGCGCGAGCCGAACGCCCGTCACGCGCCTTGGGCGCTCGCCGTGCGCGAGCTCGATCTCGACGACCTCGTCCTCGATGATCGATTCCGGAGGCGCGAGCGCGACGAGCGAGCGTCGCATCGCGGCGGCGTAGGCCGCGGAGTCGGTCTGCACGCGCGTCGATCGAACCGCAGGACCCTTGCGCCTGTTCAGGGTGCGGAACTGGATCCCGGTCTCGTCGGTGACGCGCCCCATCCATCCGCCGAGCGCGACCACCTCGCGCACGAGGTGTCCTTTGCCCGGACCGCCGATCGCCGGGTTGCACGGCTGGACACCGATCTGCGAGATCGCCGGGGTCACGATCGCGGCTCTGGCGCCGATTCGCAGCGCGGCCGCGAACGCCTCGCAACCCGCGTGGCCGCCTCCGATTACAACGACGTCAAAATCCCGTCGGTTTCCCATGTTTTCTAACTATTCAACATGATTAACTAATCAGCAATGACAATCCCGTCGTGGAAAGAACATTGTGGATTCTCCAAAACGTGTAACTTTGACACGGTTTTTGTAATGCGGTAATGGTGTACCACAAGGTAGGGAAGAATAATGAGCAAGAAGGAGTTCAACCCGCTAGAAAAACTCCTCCTCGTGCAGGACGTGGATCTTAAAATTCGTAGCGTCCACAATCAGATCGAAGAGATCCACGTGCGATCCGTGCAAGAGGATCCTGTCCTGAACAGGATGCGCACCGATCTGCGCACGGTCGTCGAGAGCGAGAACACGGCGACGGCGCAGCTCGAGATGTACGAAAACACGCTGGAGGATATCCGCAACGCCATCAAGGGCTTGGCGGCGACACGGAGCGGCGCGTTCAAGCCGCGGACGCGGTCTTCCACAGAGGCGCTGAAGGTCGAAGAGGACAAGCTCGATACCCTCATCGAAGAGACGCAGGCCCAACTCGATCGGCTGAAGGCGCAGCACGCGTCGATCGAGGGCGGCATCGCGCACCGCTCTTCGGCGATGCAGGCCGCGCAGCAGGAGCCCGAGGCCGAGATCCGCAAGCTCCGCGCAAAGGGAAAGCGGCTCGAGAAGCAGCGCACGGAGACGCTCGCCGGAATCCCCACGGTGATGCTGCGAAAGTACGAGCGGTTGCAGGCGTCGCGATCCGGGATCGGCATGACCGTGATGCGGAACGGGATCTGCGAGGTCTGCCGAATGACGATGCCGACCGGCATCCGGTTCCGGCTGCTGAAGGGCGAAGCGATCGAGCTGTGCCCGGCGTGCGGGCGGATGGTCGCGCGGGTCGAGAACACGGTCTCCATTGCAGAGCTCGCGGCGCGCGAGCACGCGGAGAACGCGGCGCGGCGGACCGGCGACACGTGGGAGGAGGTCGAGGAGGACGACCGCGAGGATCGCGAGGGGTTCGAGACCGAGAGCGACCTCGAGCCGGCCGACGAGGAAGCTCCGGACGGAGGCGGCGAGGACGGGGACGAGGAGCGCGGGGGAGAGCGCGGGGGATCGCCATCGTCCGCCAGGAGGCTGAAGAAGCTCAAGGCGGCCGGCTCGAAGCGCGCCCTCGCGCAAGCGAAGGCCCAGGCCGCGAAGAAGACCGCGTCGAAGACCGTGAAGCCGGCGCCGAAGCCGGATGCGAAGCAGGCCGCGAAAAAACCGGCGAAGCCGGCCCCGACCAAGAAGCCGGAGCCGAAGAAGCCGGCGCCGAAGCCGGATGCGAAGCAGGCTGCGAAGAAACCGGCGAAGCCGGCCCCGACCAAGAAGCCGGAGCCGAAGAAGCCGGCGCCGAAGCCGGCCGCGAAGAAACCGGCGCCGAAGAAACCGGAGCCGAAGAAGCCGGCGCCGAAGAAACCGGCCGCGAAGAAACCCGCCAAGAAGAAGTGACAGGCGAGCCGCCGCGGCGATGAACGGGACCTGGGACAGACGGGCGTTTATCAAGCGAGTCGCGCTCGGCTGCGCCGGGATGGGCGGGATCGCGACGGCCGGCACTCTGCTCGTGGACGCCGGGCGGGACGCGCCGCTCGCCGCGACGCGCTCCTCCCAGGTCCGCGACTTCCGCGCCGGGCTCGACCTCGAGGAGATCGCGCGGCTCGTCGTGTCGGCGGCGGGAGAGGCCGCGGAGGCGACGCGCGCGGCGATCGCCTCGCTCGGCGGAATGGGGCGGTTCGTCCGCCGCGGCGAGACCGTGGTCATCAAGCCGAACGTGGGCTGGGATCGAACGCCGCTCCAGGCCGCCAACACGAACCCGGCCGTCGTCGCGGCGCTCGTCGCCCTGTGCGTGGAGGCGGGGGCAGCGTCTGTGGTCGTGACCGACAACTCCTGCAACGAGGCGGGGCGGTGCTTCACGCGGTCCGGCATCTGGAAGGCGGCCGAGGGGGCGGGCGCCGCGGTCGTGCTGCCGGCGCCGCACCGCTTCCGGGCGTACGACCTCGGCGGCGTGGCGCTCGGGCGCATGCCGGTGCTCACCGCCGCCGTCGAGGCGGATCGCTTCATCAACGTGCCCATCGCCAAGCACCACGGGCTCTCCGTCTTCACCGGCGCCATGAAGAACCTCTACGGCGTGCTCGGCGGCCGCCGCGATCGCCTGCACCAGCGCATCGACGACTCCATCGCGGATCTCGCCGACTTCGTTCGGCCCACGCTCACCGTGATGGACGCGACGCGCGTTCTCGTGCGCAACGGCCCGCAGGGGGGCGACATCGGCGACACCGAGGAGGTCGGCCGCGTGATCGCGTCGGTCGATCAGGTGGCGGTGGACGCCCACGCGTGCGGCCTCGTGCACGTGGCCCGGGCGGATCTCCCGTACCTTAGGCTCGCGGCGGCGCGGGGCCTGGGCGCGGCGGATCCGGGCCGGGTGTCGCTGCGGGAGATCTCCTGATGGCGCGCGCGGGCAGGACCTCGTGGCGCGGCCTGCGCTGGGCGCGGCGGGTGACCCAGATCGCGTCCGCAGCGCTCTTCCTCGCGCTCATAGCCGCCACGGCGTCGCTCACCGGCAGCGGCTTCGACGCGGCGACCTCGGCGACGGTGCCCTACCCGGTGGAGGCGTTCCTCGACATCGACCCGTTCATCGGGGCGCTCGTCGTGCTCTCGACCGGGGCGATCCCGGGGGCGCTCGTCTTCGGCGGAATCGTGCTCGCCCTCGCGCTGCTCCTCGGTCGCGCCTTCTGCGGCTGGATCTGCCCGTTCGGCGCCATGCACCACGGGATCTCCGAGGCGCCTCCCGGACGCCCCGCGGCCGCGCGCATCGCCGCGAACCGCCCGCGCGCGTACCAGAAGATGAAGTACGTCGTGCTCGCCGTGTCGCTCGTCGCCGCGATCTGCGGGTCCGCGATCGGCGGGCTGCTCGATCCAATCTCGCTCGCCACGCGCGGCGTGTCGCTGACGGTCGTGCCCTTCGTCAACTACGCGCTCGGCGGCGCGCTCGAGGCGGGCGCCGGTTCGGGCGTCGGCGCGCTGCAGGGCGCCTCGGACGCGCTCTACGAGGCGACGAGCGGCGTCGCGGTGTACCAGCGGGGCTTCCTCGTCGTCGGCGGCGTGCTGGTGGCGATCGTCTTCGTCGCGGCGCTGGTCGCGAACCGCTGGATCCCTCGGTTCTTCTGCCGCGGCGTGTGCCCGCTCGGCGCGATGCTCGGCACCGCGGGGCGGTTCGGCGTCCTCGCGCTCGTGAAGGACGCGGAGGCGTGCGACGGCTGCGGCCAGTGCCAGGTTCACTGCTCGCAGGCGGCCGGTCCGAAGCCGGGCGAAGCGTGGCTGCGCGCCGAGTGCGATCTGTGCCTGAACTGCGTCGCCGCCTGCCCCAAGGGCGCGATCCGGTTCGGCCTCGCCGGGAGGAAGACGGACGAGAAGTCCGCGCCGGACGTGGGGCGCCGCCAGGTGATCGCGGGCGCGGCGCTCGGCGCCGCGATCGTCCCGATCCTGCGCACGGGGACCCTGACGTCGCCGATCGGCCGGCCGGATCCGGCGTGCATCCGCCCGCCGGGCGCGGTCGACGAGGAGGAGTTCCTCGCGCGGTGCGTGCGCTGCGGCCAGTGCATGAAGATCTGCCCGAACAACGCGTTGCACCCCGCGCTCGACGAGGCCGGGATCGAGGGGCTGTGGACGCCGGTGCTCGTCCCGAAGGTCGGCTACTGCGAGCCGACGTGCACGCTGTGCACGCAGGTCTGCCCGACGGCCGCGATCCGGCGCGTGCGCGAGGACGAGAAGACCGGGAAGAACGGCGCGCCGATGGTCCGCATCGGGACGGCGTTCTTCGATCAGGGGCGCTGCCTGCCGTGGGCCATGGGCGTGCCGTGCACCGTGTGCGAGGAGTTCTGCCCGACGTCGCCCAAGGCGATCACGACGCGCGAGACCGAGGTCGTGGTCGAAGGGCGCACGGCCGTCCTCAAGGTGCCGTTCGTCGATCCCCGCCTGTGCAACGGCTGCGGCGCGTGCGAGCACGTGTGCCCGGTGCGCGATCGGGCGGCGGTGCGCGTGACCTCGGCCGGCGAGACCCGCTCGCCGCGATCCCAGCTCCTGCTCGGCGGCGGTGATCCCACGGCCGGGCGCAAGCATGGGAGCTGATCGAGCGACGCCCCTCGCGGGCACGACGAACTCAAGGCCCCGCCTCGTGCTGCTCGCCGTCGGGCTCGGCACCCTGCTCACGGCGATCTTGGGGTCGTCCACGAACCTCGCGCTGCCGGACATCGGCCGCGACTTCGGCGTCGCGCTCAATGGCTCCCGCTGGGTGGTGCTGTCGTTCCTCGTCACGGTGACCGCGCTGCTGCCGGTCGCCGGCCGTGTGGGCGACGCGATCGGCTACGGCAGGCTGTTCCTCGCCGGGTACGGGCTGCACATCGCCGCCGCCGCCGCGTGCGCCGCGGCGCCCGGGCTCGAGACGCTCGTCGCCGCGCGCGTTCTGCAGGGGATGGCCGCTGCGATGGTGATGGCCGCCGGCCCAGCGCTGCTCACGACCACTTTCGACGCCTCGCACAGGGGCCGCGCGCTCGGGATGCTCGGCACTGCGACCTACGTCGGGCTCTCGATCGGCCCGCCGATAGGCGGCCTGATCCTGACCGGCGCCGGCTGGCGCTGGGTGTTCCTTCTCGGCGCGCCCGTGGCCGCGGTGATCACGGCGCTCGGGTGGCGCTTCCTGCCGGCGCACGCGCCGCCGCCCGGGAGCTTGCCGGCGAAGCCGCTCGCGTCGCTCGCGCTGTTCCGCTCGCGGACGTTCTCCGCCTCCGCGATCGCGGCGCTGTGCAACTACGTCGCGCTGTTCGTGCCGATCATCCTCGTCCCGTTCGTGCTCATCGAGGGGTACGGCCTCTCGCAGCGGACCGCGGGCCTCGTGCTCGCGGCGCAGCCGATCGCGATGGCGCTCACCGCGGCGCCCGCCGGGTGGGTGTCGGATCGAATCGGAAGCCGCGGCCTCGCCGTGTCCGGGATGATCGTGGTCGCGGCGGCCGCCGCTGGGCTGTCGTTCACGGACGCGTCGTCGGGCGTCGCCTGGATCGCGGCGTGGAACGCGGTGATGGGCGTCGGGGCCGGCGTCTTCGTCACGCCGAACTCGAGCGCGCTCATGGGCGCGGCGCCGCGGGGGCAGCAGGGCAGCGCGGGCGGCATCGTGGCGGTTGCGCGCAACCTGGGGATGATGATCGGCGTCGGATCGGCGACGACGTTCTTCGCCGCCGCGGGCGGGACCACCGGGCACCTGTGGAACGCGACCGACTACGGCGCCTTGCAGATCGCGCTCCTCGCCGCCGCCGGCGTCGCGCTGATGGGTGCCCTCGCCGCGTTCCTACAGAGATCGCGGCCCGCGCCCGGAGATCCGGCCCGGTAGCCGGACGCCTCAACCCCGCGCGAGCTCCCTCACCGTAGCGACGAGCGCGGGGACCGGGACCGCGCGGATCGTCTTGGTCAGTTGGCGCGCCTGGGCGCCGAGCGTGACGACCTCGCCCGCCTCGGGACGGAGCGCCCCGAACTCGTCGGCGAAGCGTGCCAGGGCGCCGCCCATCTCCGCGCGCGGCGTCTGCGCGAGCTTGAGCTCGAACGGACACAGCCGGCCGTCGACCCCTTCGATCAGCAGATCGACCTCCAGGCCGTTCTTGGTGCGCAGGTAGAAGAGGCGCGGCGGCACCCCTTCGGAGAGCATCGCCTTGAGCACTTCCTGGAGGCAGAAGTTCTCGAAGAGCGGCCCGGCCAGCGGCCCGTGCATCAGATGCTGGGCGTCACGAAGCCGCGTCAGGTAGCACACGAGGCCGCAGTCGATGAAGTACACCTTGGGCGCCTTGACGACGCGCTTGCCGAGGTTTCCGTGGTACGGCGGCAGCAGGTAGACGATCCGGCCCGCCTCGAGGATCGACACCCACTTCTTGATCGTGTTCACCGCTACGCCCACGTCGTTCGCCAAAGCGGACAGGTTCAGCGCTTGGGCGCAGCGCGCGGCCAGGAGCTGCAGGAACCGCTCGAACTCGCGCAGGCTGCCGACATCGTACAGGCCGCGGATGTCCCGCTCGAGGTAGGTCTGCACGTACGAAGCGTACCAGCGGGTCGCATCGAGCTCGGGAGACGTGACGATCTCGGGAAACGAGCCGCGCATGCACGCCCGCTCGAACGCGCCCCGCGTGCCCGAGCTCGTCGCGACGCGCGCCGCCTCTCCCAGGCCGAACGGCGGCAGCTCGAGCAGGCCGATCCGCCCAGCCAGGCTGTCGCCGAGGTTCTTGATCAGCGCGAACTGCTGGGAACCGGTGAGCACGAACCGGCCGCGCTCGCCGCGGCGCCTGTCGATGCGCATCTTCAGGTGCGGGAGAAGCGACGGCGCGTATTGGATCTCATCGATGATCACGTGCTCACCGGCCTGATCCAGCAGCAGCTCCGGATCGTCCAGCGCCTGCCGGCGTGAGAGCGGATCGTCCAGGGTGACGTACGCGTAGTCGGGCAGGGCGTGGAGCAGCAGCGTGGATTTGCCGGTCTGGCGCGGCCCGGTGATCGCTACGGCCGGGAACTGCTTCAGCGTTTCGCGGAGGGCCGGCTCGAGGTCGCGCTTGATGTACCGGTCCATGAGAGCAGGCTCCCATTTCCGGACGCTCGGAGCAAGCCCGATTTGCATTGAGAATGCAAATCGGTCCGAACGAAAGAGCGGGCTCCCGCCCGGGAATCGGACCGAGCGGACGATCCGCACCTATTCCGACAACGAGGACTTCTTCGTCCTCAAGCTCGCGCCGTGACGAATCAGAAGTTGTCGGCCTTCTCCTCGAAGTAGCCCTTGGGGTGCTGGCACGCCGGGCACTTCTCCGGCGCTTCGGGACCCTCGTGGACGTAGCCGCAGTTGGAGCACTTCCAGCGCACCGGCTGCTCGCGCTTCCACAAGCCGTCGGCGCACAGCCGCTCGCACAGCTTGCGGTAGCGCGCCTCGTGCTCCTTCTCGACGCGACCTATCATCGTGAACGCCGCGGCGACGAGCGGGAAGCCCTCCTTCTTCGCGGTCTCGGCGAACGCCGGGTACAGCTCGGTCCACTCCTCGTGCTCGCCCGCGGCCGAGGCCTCGAGGTTCGCCTGGGTGTCGCCGATCACGCCCGCCGGGTAGCTCGCGGTGATCTCGACCATGCCGCCCTCGAGGAACTTGAAGAACGCCTTCGCGTGCTGCTCCTCGTTCTCCGCCGTCTCCTCGAAGATGTCCGCGATCTGGATGAGGCCCGCCTTGCGCGCCACCTTGGCGAAGTACACGTACCGGTTGCGCGCCTGCGACTCGCCCGCGAACGCCTTGAGCAGGTTCTTCTCGGTCTCGGTTCCCTTGATGCTGGCCATGGACGTCCTCCGTGGTTGATGTTGCGCCATCTTTACGGGGTGCGGCGCCGACGGCAACAGGATTTTTTCGCCGGGTTTCGTGCTAAAGGAGGGCAGGAGGCGCGCGGTGCCCGATCCCGTGGACGAGAAGAGAGTGGCCGATCGGCCGGCAGCGGCCGCGCTCGAGCCGGCGTTCGAGGCCGGGGGGACGGTGCGCGCGGGGTTCGCTTTGTGGCGCGCCGCGGTCGGGCCGCTCATGTGGCTCGCGGCGATAGGTCTCGTCGCGTCGGTGCCGCTCTCGGCGCTCATGGCCGTCACCGGGTTCGATCCCCTCGATCCCGCGAGCTATACGCCGCTCACGACGCTCGGGCTCGTCCTCGCCGTGGCGCTCGGGCTGCCGTTCTCCATCGGCTCGTCCGCCGGCTCGTTGATCGTGCTCCGGGAGGTCGCCCAGGCCGGGGAGGCGCGCACCGGCACGTTCGCGGCGTTCATCGCCGGGTACCGGTTCTTCTGGCGCGTGCTCGGCGCGTGGCTCGCCATGGGAGCGGCGGCGGCGCTCGCCGCGATCCCCGCGGCGGCGGTCTGGTTCGGGATGGACGCCGGTGCGGCCGAGCGGCAGACGATCGCCTTTGCTCTCGCCGTCATCGCGGCGCTCGCCGCCGCGATCCTCTGGGTACGGCTGGCACCCGCGACCGCGGTCGTCGTCCTCGAAGGGAGGCGCCCGCTCGAGGCGCTCGCCCGGGCAGCGGCGCTCACCCGCGGCCGCTTCTTCCGCGTGCTCGGCGTGCTCGCCGTCTTCGCGGTCGTGTCCGCCGCCGCGCAGATCGTCGCCGCGATCCTCGGCGGCTCGCCGGAGACGGCGCAGATCTTCGCGATGGCGATCGAGGTCGTGCTGCTCGGCCCCCTTTCGGCGGCGCTCGCCTTCGCGATCTACCTCGGCCTCGTGCGCACCGAGCGGCCGAGCGCCTGATCCCCTATGCCGCCGCGCCCTCGGCCTGCGCCTCGGCGGCCGGCTCGGCGGGCGCCTCCTCCTGCGCGTCCACCTGCTCCCGGAACGGCAGCGCGAGGAGGCGCGCCGCGACGGCGTCCGCGCGCTCCGGGTGCTCGAGGAGGTGCGCGATCGCGTTGTCTCGGCCGTTGCCGAGCCGCTCGCCCTCGAACGAGAGCCACGCGCCCGCCTTCTCGAACAGCCCCTCGGCCACCGCGAGATCGACGAGCTCGCCCGCGCGGCACACGCCCTCGCCGAAGATGATGTCGAACTCGGCCCGGCGGAACGGCGGCGCCATCTTGTTCTTCGTGACCTTGACCCGCGTGCGGTTGCCGATCGCCTCCTCCTCCCCCTTCTTCTTGATGGAGCCGATGCGGCGCACGTCGAGCCGGACCGACGCGTAGAACTTGAGCGCGTTGCCGCCGGTCGTCGTCTCGGGGCTGCCGAACGTCACCCCGATCTTCTGGCGGATCTGGTTGATGAAGATCACGGTCGAGGCGGTCCGGTGCGTCACGCCCGTCAGCATGCGCATCGCCTGGCTCATCATGCGCGCCTGTAGCCCGACGTGGTGATCGCCGACCTCGCCGTCGAGCTCGGCCTTGGGCACGAGCGCCGCGACCGAGTCGATGACGACGAGATCCACGCTCTCCGACTGGATCAGCGTGTAGGCGATCTCGAGCGCCTGCTCGCCGTGGTCCGGCTGGGCCACGAGGAGCTGATCCACGTCGACGCCGAGCTTGCGGGCGTACGCCACGTCGAGCGCGTGCTCCGCGTCGATGAACGCGGCGATGCCGCCCGCGCGCTGCACCTCGGCTATCGCGTGCAGGGTGAGCGTCGTCTTGCCGGACGACTCCGGGCCGTAGATCTCGATGAGGCGGCCGCGCGGGTAGCCGCCGATGCCGAGCGCTCGATCGAGGCCGATCGACCCGCTCGAGAACGACGGGATCTGATCCCCGTTGGGCGCGTCGCCGAGCCGCATCACCGCGCCCTTGCCGAACTGCTTCTCGATCTTCTCGAGGGCGGCGCCGAGCGCCTTCAACTTCTCCTTCAGGCTCATGGTTCTTCCTTTCTCGACCCGTGTCGGGTCGGCGGACGGATCACGCCTTGCGGCGGTCCAGGCTCCGGTAGCCGATCGCCTCGGCGAGGTGGCGGACCTCGATGCGGGGAGCACCCTCGAGATCCGCGATGGTGCGTGAGACCTTGAGGATCCGCGCGTACGCCCGGGCCGAGAGGCCGAGGCGGCCGATCGCCTTCTCTATGAGCGCCTGCCCCGCCGCGTCGAGCGTGCACGCCGCGTGGATCTGCCGCAGCGACATGCGGCCGTTGACCCGGGTCGGCGTGCCCACGAAGCGCCTCGACTGGATCTCCCGCGCGGCGACCACGCGCTCGCGGACCGCCGCCGAGCTTTCCGCGGGAGGGGCGGCCGTGAGATCGCGGACGCGCACCGACGGCACCTCGATGTGGATGTCGATCCTGTCGAGCAGCGGGCCCGAGATGCGGCCGCGGTACTTCTCCACCGCGGCGGCGGCGCACGTGCACTCCCGCTCGCCGGAGCCGAAGTAGCCGCACGGGCACGGGTTCATGCTCGCGATCAGGTTGAACGTCGCCGGAAAGGTCGTCTGGCCGCTCGCCCGGGAGATCGTGATCGCCCCCTCCTCGAGCGGCTCGCGCAGCACCTCGAGCACGTGCCGCTTGAACTCGGGCAGCTCGTCGAGGAAAAGGATGCCGTTGTGCGCGAGCGACACCTCGCCCGGCCGCGGCGGGTTGGAGCCGCCGACGAGGCCCGCGTCCGACACCGTGTGGTGGGGCGCGCGGAACGGCCGCGCCGTGACGAGGGGGCGGACCGCGCTCGTCAGGCCGAGCACCGAGTGGGCGGCCGACACCTCGAGCATCTCCGCGAAGCTCAAAGGCGGCAGGATCGTGACCATGCGCCGCGCGAGCATCGTCTTGCCCGAGCCCGGGGGCCCTATCATCACCGCGTTGTGTGCGCCGGCGGCCGCCACCTCGAGCGCCCGCTTGGCGTGCTCCTGCCCGCGGACCTCCGCGAGATCGATGTCGTCGACCCGCGGCCCAGGCGCCGCGACGGTGCGCGGGTGGGGCGGGATCGGCTTCTCGCCCGTGAGGTGCGCTACCGCGGCCGGCAGATCCGCGATCGGGAGGACCTCCATCCCGTCGACGACCGCCGCCTCGGCCGCGTTGTCCGAGGGGACGAGCAGCGCGCGGATCCCCTCGCGCCGCGCCTTCAGGGCGAACGGGAGCGCGCCCGGAACGTGCCGGCACCGGCCGTCGAGGCCGAGCTCGCCCACGGCCATCAGGCCGTCGAGCTTGTCCTGCGCGACGAGCCCGGCGCCGGCGAGCAGCCCGAGCGCGATCGCGAGATCGAACGCGGCGCCCGACTTCTTGAGATCCGCGGGAGCGAGGTTCACCGTCACCTTGCGCGGCGGCACCGCGTACCCGCAGTTCGAGAGCGCGGCGAGCACGCGGACCTTGGACTCCTTCACCGCGCCCTCGGGCAGCCCGACGATGGCGAACGCCGGCAGACCGAGCGCGAGATCGACCTCGACCTGCACGATATCCGCGCCGACGCCCGCGAGCGCGGCGCACGTGACCCGAGTGTGCATCCCACCTCCTCGCCGGGGGGCAGGAGCAAGCCGCGTGCCGACTCGCCTCGACGGCAAAGAGGCGCTCGCAGAGCCGGTTCTCGGCCGATCGACGGGATCGGTTTTGGCGGCCCCGCCGCGCCCGCCGCCGCCCGCCGCCGCCGATCGTCCCGCCGCTGCCCTTGACCGGCCGATGTGGTAGGGTTACGGGAAGCCCGAAACGAAAAGGCTCGACGAACGTCCCGCCCCCGGGCGGTGGACGGCGAGGGTGTGACATGGGATTTCTCAAAGAGGCGATTCTCCGGATCGAAGAAGACAAGACCACTCTGAAGATCGATTTCCACGAGATGATGATCGCGATCACGACGCTGCAGACGCGGAAGACGTTCGCGCAGTACCGCGCGGCGCGGGACAAGCTGTACGCCCTGGCGTACGAGAACCCGGCGGAGCTGCCCCCGATCGTCGCGGGGTACCTCGACAGGATCGCGAGCGACGCCGAGGCGCGGGCGCGCACCCACATGCACCTGACGAACGCGATCGTCATCTGCTACGAGGAGATCCGACCGGAGGAGGCCGCCGACGAGAAGGCGCGGGCGCGGCTCACGGCGCGCAAGGCGGAGGCGCTCGGGGTGATCGGCCGGCTGGCCAAGGAGATCCCCGTGGGCCACGTCCTGAACCTGATGCTCGTCGGCGAGAAGGGCGAGACAGAGGACGCCCACCTCGCGCTCGGCTGGCTGGATCACTTCCAGGGATCCCAGAGCTGGGTCGCCCTCAAGGCGTTGCGGATGCTCACCGAGGCGCTCGAGAAGGTCCGGCGGGATCCGGCGATGGCCGCCGCCCAGCGCACGCTGTACATCGTGAACGGCACCTCGGCGATCAGCAAGCTCGTGCGGATTCACCCGGACGAGCCGTACGCCGGCGACGAGGTGGTCCGCCTCCTCTTCGGGCTGCTCGACGCGGAGGAGGACGAGATCCGCTACAACGCCGGCCACGTGCTCGCGCACATCGTCCGGCGCGCCTCGGCCTGGCCGCGGGGGGTCGACCTCGCGGTCTTCGCGAGGCTGCTCGCGAACCTTGCGGACGCCGGGCGCCCGCTCGGGGCCGAGGGCGCGTTCGACGCGATCGAGACGATCCTGTACAGGCACCCCGCGCTCGACGACGTGCAGGTCGCCCTCGCCGCCGGGAGGCTCGCCGAGCTCGCCGCCTCGGGCCGGGGTTTAGGGGAACGGGCGCGCAAGACCCTGACGCGCCTCTTCGAGACCAAGCGGACCGAGCTCGCCCGAATCGACGCCTCGGCGCAGCGGCTGTTCGAGGCGTGCGGCTCGGATCCGGCCCGCGCGATCCGCGACGTCGCGCCGCTCGCGGACTGCGGCGTTCCGGAGGTGGAGGTCGCGGCGGCGTCCGCGATCCGCCTGATCCTGGATCTGGCGGCCCGGACGAACGCGGGGCCGCTCTCCGACGAGGCGGGCCTCCTCGTGGCCGGTCTCGACGCGCTCGGCGCGCGCAAGGCGCAGGAGTTCAGGGACGAGATCGAGCTGATCCGCGCCAACAAGGCGGTCAAGAAGGCGCTCAAGCGGATCCAGAAGCTGCCGGGCGCAGCACCTTCCGCGGAGGCGCCGAAGGGTGAGGCCGCGCCGCGGAGGACCAAGCCGAGGACGTGGAGCAGGTCCATCCAGCTCTACTTCACCGAGAACCCGATCGGGGAGGAGATCCAGCGCCACCTCAAGCTGACCAGCCTCGATCTCGAGTCGCTCCTCAAGAAGGCCCTGGACCGGAAGGTCGGCGGGCTCGCGGTCACCGCCCTGCGCGACTCCTACGACTCCGACTACGCGCACCACTTCGGCGCCAAGGACGCGCGGATCTTCACGGGCGCCGTCCTGCGCGCCCTGAGCCGCGCCGAGGATCCGCCCAAGGTGGCCGCGGCGCGGGATCTCCTCCTGCGGATCGAGGAGGATCTCCTGCAGGCCGATCGCGGGGCGATCTGGGACGGGATGTGCGCGGAGATCGGCAAGGCGATCGACACCGGGCGGACGGAGTTCGGCCCGCTCGCCATGAAGATGCTCTGCCTGCTCTCCGGCCCGCCGCGGGAGAACACCGCGATCGTCGCCCGCATCCCGGAGTCGATCGATCTGGAGGCGGAGCTCGCGGACGGCAAGGCGCTGCGCTCGCCGAACGAGTGAGGGCGCGGCTGCCGTCAGAAGATCGAAGACAGGAGTGACCGGGTCGCGGCGCGCGGGGCGGCGCTGCAACTCGAGGAGCCCGCGCTGATGCCCGACGTCGCGGCCGGCTGCTCGGTGTCGGTCCCGGCGTCCGGCTCGGGCGGCGGCCCGGCGTCCGGGATCCCGCCGTCCGGGATGCAGCTCGGGCCCCACACGCAGGCGTCGGTCGCCTCGTCGCAGACCATCTCCTCGCACTCGTCGGTCGGCTCGCAGGCGACCGGGGTGCCCGGCTGGCACGAGCCCTCGTCGCACCACTCAAGGCCGTCGCACCAGTCGCCGTCGTCGCACTCGGCGCCTACGCGGCACATGACGAGCCGCACGAGCGGGTCGCCGTAGAGGTTCATGTTGGACTTCTGGTACATGGAGATCAGCCCCTGGCCGTCCGTCGTCACGGCGATTGTGTCGCCGAGCGCCTGGCCCGCGGCGCTGCCCGCGATCACGTTCTGGGCGAACTCCGTGCCCATGTCCGACGAGTCGCCGTCGATCGTCTCCGACTGGATCCACAGCTCCGGATCCGCGTACGGGAAGCTCCAGGCGTAGGCGACGCGCGTGGCGGCCATCGTCGCGATCGCGCCGCGGCGAAGCAGGTTGTACGCCAGGTTGTCGGGCGACTCGGGCGTCGCGTTGGAGCACGAGTCGTGGACGACGAACGGCGGCGGCGCGTCCTCGAGCATGTGCGACGTGGCCGATTCCATGAAGGCGAGCGAGTAGGTCTCGTAGTTGCCCTGCTCCTCGTCGGCGCAGAGGTTTCCGTTCGTGTCCGCTCCCCAGATCGTGCGGTAGGCGCCCGAGGTCGAGCCGTGGCCGGCCCAGTAGACGAGGCCGTAGCCGAGCGCCCACTGGTTCACGACGTGCTCCATGTCGATGGGGAAGTGGCTGAAGAACTGGCTCGGCTCGATCCCGTCGCGCTCGTAGAGCGAGGTCCAGACCATCCCGCGCGGCTCGAGCTCCTCGCGGATGAGCCACTCGGCGATCGTCGCGCCGTCCCAACGCGGCTGGAGCGTGCTGCAGCCCTCGTACTTGTACCAGTAGATGGAGTCCGGCAGGAGCGCGCGGCGCCGCCACTCGAGATCGCCGGTCGCCGACTCCTCCTCGTACGCGAGGATCCGGCCGAGCATCTCGTCGATCGCCGACGCGCCGTCCGAGTAGCACGGCAGCCGCCCGACGTAGATGTCCGGGACGAAGCTGACCTCGTCGTCCACCTCGCAGTACTCGCCGTCGCCGTCGGCGTCGAAGTCCCCGGTCAGGTTCGCGTAGTAGAAGTCGGTCGGCGCGATCTCGACCCAGCCCTCCTCGGCCGAGGCCGCGCACGGCTTCATCGGGACGCCGTAGATCGCCTCGTCCGACGGGTCCGGGTTGCCGACGAGGAACGCCCAGCCGAGCCCGAGCGGCGCCCAGTTGTCCTTCAGCCACTTGCGGATCCGGTCCGCGCGCGTGTCCTCGGTGGGATCCCCGGTCGAGAGGTCGAAGTCGGCGTCGGTCGCGACCGTCACGGTGTAGCCCTGGCTCTCGCGCAGCGCGACCCAGTCACCGAGCAGCAGGCTCTCGTCCTCGATGTCGTCGGTCGTGATCACGGCGATCCCGTCGTCGCCGGGCGCCGGGTATCGGGTGCAGGCCTCGCCGTACCAGGCGGCGGCGTCGGCGAAGTTGTCGAAGAGGCGCGCGGCGAGCTCGTCGTCGAGGCTGCAGCCGCGCTTCGGGGCTGTCGGGGCGCGCTCCGCGGCGTAGGTCACGACGACGCGCAGCGCCCCTGCCGTCTCGAGATCCATGGAGCGCGGGCTCCAGCGAGCGGGCGAGAGCGCGATCTCGATCGACTTGAACCCGCGGACCTCCTTCGCGGCGCCCTTCGCCTCGCCCCACGCTGCCGGGTGGCGGGCGTCGCGGCCGTAGATCGCCGCGTCGCGGCCGCCGACGATCCGATCCTCGGCCGCGCCCCAGCGCACGGCGCCGGTGTCGTGCACCCTATAGGGCGGCGCGGGCGCCACGTCGAACGGCCCCTCGCGGGTCTCGACGCCGAAGGGCTCCACGCGGACGCGCACGGAGCCGAGATCCGCGTCGGGCGGCAGGACGAGCCGGAGGTGCCGGTGCGGGAGCGACGGCGCGCCGGGGGTGGGCCGGGCGCCGGCCCCGTCGACGCGCACGGACGCGAGACCGTCCGCGTCCAGGGAGATGCGCGGCGCCCCGAAGGCGGCGTCGAACGTCACGGTGCGGGTCTTCGCGGCGTTCGCGTCGGCCGCGGCGAGAAGGAGGAGGGCGAACAGCGTCGTCGTCGTCGTGGTGCGCATCACAGACCTCCTGCGATCGCCGCGAGCCAGTCGGTCATCGCGGTCGCGGCGCCGTCGTCCACGGCCTCGGCGCCGCCGTGCTCGGGCCACAGCCCGTCGGCGGTGCCGGGCGTCAGGGCGTGGGTCAGGCCGGGCAGGATCGCGGTCGTCACGTCCGTGAGCCCCGGGCCCGCGTCCGCGTCCACGCCGCCGTCCGCGAGCAGGGCGCCCGAGAGCGCGGCGGCGAGCTCCTCGACGAGCGCCTGCGGCACGAGGTGGTCCTCGGCGCCGTAGAGGACGAGCGTGGGCGGCAGCGCGATCGGGTTCGCCACGAGATCCTCGGCGAACAGGCTCTGCCACGCGGCGGTCGTGTGGCCGAGGTACGCGTCGCCGTCGTAGGTGCCGTTCGCGAGCCTCGCGAAGAGCGCGTCGTTCAGGTCCTGGAACTCGTCGATGTACTCGCCCCGCATGTTGGCGCTCTCCAGGTAGCGCGCGGTGACGAGCGGCACCGCGTCCAGGTACGCGCCGCCTATCGGCGCGACGAGGACGATCCCGGCGATCTCGCCGCCCGCCGCGGCGCCGGCCGCCACGTGGACGCCCGCCCCGGTCGTGAGCAGGAACACGCGATCCGGATCGACGTCCCCCCGTGCCGCCACGGCCGCCACGGCCGCCTGCGCGTCCGCGACGAGCCCTTCGACGGTCGCCTCGGCGAAGTCGTCCCCGCCGTCCTCGATGCCGCGCGCGCCGAACCGCGCCGCGACCGCGCCGGCCGCGACGAGCCGCGCCGCGAGCTGGGCGTAGAGATCCACCGCGCCGACCTCGCCGCGCGCCGTCATCCGCTCCCAGCCGGGGATCATCACGACCGCGGCGTGCGGCCCCGCGCCGGGAGGCACGTCGACGAGCCCGTGGAGCGTCGCAGCGCCCGACACGGCGCTGATCGCCGCGCTGCCGGTCGGCACGGCCGGGAGCGCGACCTCGACGGGATCGCCGGCCGGAGACAGCAGGTTGAGCTCCAACGGCGGCGCGTACACGGCGGTCCACTCGAAGTTGTTGCGCGAGCCCATGTGGACGGGCACGTCGTACTCGAACCGGATCGGGATCTCGTTGATGTCGTACACCGCGTCGGTGCTGGTGCTGTGCCAGGGCGCCTTCGCGCTGTCGATCGGGTAGCGCACGACGAGCGTGTCCGGCCCGTCGGCCTCGAGCTCCACGGCGTCGATCCTTTCGAGCTCCGGCGAGAAGATCGGGACGCGCTGCGCGCCGCCGGCGCTCCAGTCGTACCGCTCCGCGAGCAGCAGCGCCGTGAGCGGGGAGTGCGAGCCGAACGTGTCGATCGGGTACTCCCGGTGGTTGAGCATCACGATCGGCGGTTCCGGAGACTCGAGCAGGCGCTCCCACCGCCGGCCGTTCGACTCGACGGAGTAGGTGAGCTCCCCGGCGACGGCGTCGTAGGAGAACTCGTACTCCTTCGTCATCTCGATGCCGTTGTTTCCGGAGTACAGCGACTTGCAGTAGGCGTTGTAGACGAGCGCCTCGCCGGACACCAGGTCATGGGTGTCTGCGTCCAGGACGAGCCTCGAAAGAGCGCGCTGGCGGTACCCGGGCGACACGCCCGGGTACAGGAAGAACAGGAACCCGTGCAGCTCGCGTGCAACGACGAGGTCGTCGCCGGCCAGGGAGATCTCGAACATGGCGTGACCGTACTGGGTGTCCGAATACGGGTCGTCGTCCTCCCGCGGGGTCATGTTGTAGGCGTACGTGCAGTCGTTGCCGCAGGGCTCGGTCACCTCGACCGAGCCGTCGGGATCGCCCTCCCACGCCCCGGCGTCCTGGTACCGGAAGCTCGCGTCCGCGCCGGCGTCCGGCTCGACGGGCCCGGCGTCCTCACCCGCATCCGGGCCGGCGTCGAAGCCCGTGTCCGGCGGGGGCTTGTCCCGGCCCCCGAGATCGCACGCCGCAACCGCGAGCGCGACAGCCGCGACCCCGGCGGATCGGACGACGACCCGAAAGGTGAATTCCAATGCGGAGGTGATCGGCACGGTCGGCTCCTTGTTCGTGACGCGCGCGCCGCGCTGGCGTCGAGATCGGAAACTATACCTTCGCCTCCCCGGCGCGAAACAGCCAAATCGCACCCGATGGAATAATTGGTACGTCTTCGAGGTCGAAATACACGTATTTGGCGAGGGTTGCGGCCGGCCGTGTTACAAATGGCCGGGCGACATCGAAGGAGGATCGATCATGCGCGGCGCTTTCATCGGTTTGATCGTGCTGTTGGCGGCCGGGACGGCGACGGCCCAGGGTGCGGAGCTCGCGACCCCGAGCAGTCCGCTGGACACGCGGGCCTCCGGCCTCACGGCGGCGGGCCCCGAGGACCTCGTGGCGATAGGCGATCTCTACATCGAGGCGATGCGGCTCAAGGAGGCGTCGTCGTCGTACAAGGCGGCGCTCAAGCTGCAGAAGAAGTACGGCGAGGCCGAGTTCGGCCAGGCGCGGATCGACATGGCCAAGGGAAAGCTCGAGAAGTCGAAGAACGCCTGCCGCGGCGTGTGGCGCCGGCACAAGGGCGAGAGCGTGGGCGAGGTGTGCGCGGGCTGGGTGTGGCTGACCTTCGACCGGTCGGCGCGCGCCATCGACGAGTTCAACAAGGCTATCGAGAAGGGCGACACCGCGCGCGGCCAGACCGGGCTCGGCGAGGCGTACCGGCGGCAGGCCGAGAACGCGCGGGCGATCGAGGCGTACAACGCGGCGATCGGCGCCGGCGCCGGCTACGTCGCGCGGATGGGGCTCGGCCTCGCGCAGGAGTCGAACGGCGACAGGCCCGCGGCGCTCGCGTCGCTCAAGGCCGCGGTGGATCTGGAGCCGGCGTCGTGCATGGCCCACTTCCACTACGGCCGCCTGCTCGGCAAGGGCGCCGAGGCGGCGGAGCACCTGCGCACGGCGATCGCGATCCGGCCGGCGTGGACGGACGGTTACCAGCAGCTCGGCGAGATCCTGCTCGCGAGCGGCGACTACACCGGTGCCGAGCAGGCGTTCCGCTCCGCGATCGAGTCGTCCAAGGCGCCGCGCGGCGTCGCGCACTACGGCCTCGCGCGGGCGCTGTACGGCCAGGGCAAGCCGGACGACGCCAAGGCCGCGCTCGAGAAGACCATCAAGCTCGTGCCGAACCTCGTCGATGCGTACCTGCTCCTCTCCGACATCGTCTACGCGTCCGGCGACTCGGAGGGCGCGATCGAGGCGCTCGAGCAGGCGAAGAGCGTCGCCCCGGGCGAGGTGAACGTCTACCTGCACTCGGGCCAGACCTACTTCAAGCTCGGCCGCTACACGACCGCCAACAGCTTCCTCAACCAGGCGATCGCGATGAAGGCCGGCCTGTCGATCGCCTACGTCATCCTCGGCGACATCGCGTGCGAGCGCCGGCTGTACGACGAGGGCCAGGCGCACTTCGCGAGCGCGCTCAAGGGCGACATGCTGGGCGTTTCGACGGCCGAGATCGAGCAGCGCAAGGCGAAGTGCAAGTCGAAGTTCTAGCCCCCCGACCGCCGTCCGCCTCTGCGCTTGTCCGCGGCATCCGATTTCCGAAATCCAAGTCGACGATCGCGCCGGCGCCTGTAGGGCGTTCCCCGCCAACTGACGTCGTGACCATCGCGATGATGGCCCAATGAGGACCTCATCAGAGACACTGAACAATGCTGGTACAAATCTCAAGTTCAACTTGACGATTGTGCTAATGGCGAGCAACCATATGATATGTTTATAGAAAGAAACGCCGAGTCTGAGCTCTTGCGCCTGGCGAAGGCGTTTCCGGCGGTGACCGTCGTCGGGCCGCGGCAGTCCGGGAAGACCCCCCTGGTCCGCCCCGCGTTCCCAGATCACGCCTACTGCAACCTCGAGCACCCGGAGCACCGGCGACTGGCCCAGCAGGATCCCCAGTCGCTGTTCCGCCGCTTTCCCCGCCCCGTCGTTTTCGACGAGGTCCAGCGCGCGCCGGAGCTGTTGTCCTGGATCCTGGCGCTTTCGGACGAGCACCCGTCCGAGAGAGGCGCGTGGATACTGACCGGCAGCGACCAGTCGGCGCTGCACCAGGGGGTGTCCCAGAGCTTGGCCGGGCGCACGGGGATCCTCCGCCTGCTGCCCTTGACCATCGCCGAGCTCGCCGGCGCCGGGATCCGCCCGGACCGGGACGAGCTGATCTGCTCGGGCTTCCTCCCCCGCATCCACGCGGACGGGCTCGTGCCGCACAAGGCGCTTCGGGACTACTACCAGACCTACGTCGAGCGGGATCTGCGCCAGCTGCTGCAGCTCAAGGAGCTGGCTCGGTTCGACGTGTTCATGCGGTTGCTTGCCGGCCGGGTCGGCCAGCTCTGCAACCACCAGTCGCTCGGCAGCGACGTCGGCGTGTCGGGCACCACCATCGCGCACTGGCTCTCCGTCCTCGAGGCGTCCTACGTCGTCTTCACGTTGCGTCCGTACTTCAGGAACACCGGGAAGCGGTTCATCAAGTCACCCAAGCTGTTCTTCACCGACGTCGGGCTCGCGGCGTACCTCCTCGGCCTCGAGAGCCCGCTCCAGGTTTCGCGGGATCCTCTGCTCGGCGGGTTGTTCGAGAACCTGGTCGTCATGGAGGCGATCAAGTGCCTCGTGAACCGGGGAGAGGAGCCGCGGCTCCTGTTCGCCCGCGACGGAAAGGGGCGGGAAGTCGATCTCGTTTTCGAGCGGCGCGGCGGCGCCACCCTCCTCGCGGAGATCAAGGCGGCCCGCACCTGGACGGGAGAAACGCTGGCGGGCCTGGATCGCTTCGCCGCGGAGATGGACGGGCCGACGGAGAAGGCGGTCGTCTACGCGGGAGATCTGGAAGCCGTCGCGCGAGGCGTGCGGCTCGTGTCGTTCCGAAACGCCGAGGCGCTGTTCGGGCCGCCTCCCAGGGACTAGCCGGTGACCCCCTCCCAGCCCACCGAGGTCGTGACCGCCTTCGTGACCCGCGGCGCCGAGCCGCTCGCGCTGGAAACGGTGCCCGGGCTCCTCGAAGCGTGGCAGAATGTGGCGGGAGGATCATGACGGCGGCCATCGAACGCATCATCGAGGAGATCGCCGGCGAGAAGTCGGACGGCGCCACCTCGCTCGCCCTGCGCGGGCTCGACGCCATGGAGCTCCTGTGCGCCGAGCTGCCCGACGATCCGGCCGCCGCGCTCGACCGCGTCCGCGACCTCGCGATCCGGATCGATCGCCTGCGGCCCTCGATGGCCGCGATCGGCTCCCAGGCGGTGCTCGCCGCGGCGCGCGCGACCGCGCTCCTGGCCGAGGGCGTCCCGCCGGCCGCCGCGCTCTCCCAGGCGATCCGCACGGAGCGGGAGATGCTCGGCCAGGCGAGCGCGACGATCGCCGGGCTCGTGGCCGACGAGCTCGGGCCGGGAGGCGTCGTCGCGACGTGCTCGTGGAGCGTCACGGCGATGCGCGCGCTGCTCGCGGTGCGGCCGTCGCGAATCGTCATCGGCGAGGGGCACAGGCTCGGCGACGGCCTGCGCGCGGCCAAGTGGCTTGCGGCTCGCGGCTTCGCGCTCTCGGTCGTGCCGGACGCGGCGCTTCCGGACGCGGTGCGCGCGGCCAGGGCCGTGCTCGTCGGCGCGGATCAGGTGCTCGCCGACGGCTCGGTGGTCAACCGCAGCTCGACGCTCTCCATGGCGCTCGCGGCGCGCCACTTCGGCGTGCCGTTCTACGTCGCCTGCCAGCGGATCAAGCTCTCCGGCAACGCGACCGCCGAGATCGAGGAGTCGCCGCACCTGTTCGGCGAGCTGCCGGCCGGCGTCTCGGCGTGGTCGCCGCTGTTCGACGTCACGCCCGCCGCGCTCGTCGACGCCTACTTCACCGAGTCCGGGCGGCTCTCGCCTTCCGAGGCGGGCGAGGTCGGCGCCGGCATCGCGCGGCTGCGCGCCGAGCTGTACGCGAGGGCCTAGGTGTCTCGTGCCACGCCGTTCGTCGCGCCGGCGATCCCGTACGCCGCGGTGCTCGTCGGGATGCACGCGCTACACAGCGCCTGGGCCGCGATGCTGCTCTACCACGCGGGCATCGTCGCGATCTGGCTCGCCGCGGGCCGTCGACCCCGCCCGCGCGCCCTCGTCGATGGAGCGCGCGCCAGGACCGCGATCCCGCTCGTCCTCGTCGGGCTCGCCGTCGGGCCGGTCGTCTGGCTCGCGTGGCCGCACGTCGCGCTCGAGCCGCGGATCGCCGAGGTGCTCGCGCGGTTCGGGCTCGCGGGCGGATCGCTCGCGGCCTTCGCCGTCCACTCGGCGCTCATCAACCCGGCGCTCGAGGAGCTCTTCTGGCGCGGCGTGCTCCTCGACGAGACCCGACGGCCCGCGCCCGCCGACGCCCTGTTCGCGGGCTACCACGTCCTCGTGCTGACGCTCGTCGTCACGTGGCCGTTCGCGCTCGCCGCGGGGATCGCGCTCGCCGCCGCGGCCTGGTTCTGGCGGATCGCCGCCGTGCGCTGCGCCGGGCTCGCCGCGCCGTTCGCGTCGCACGTCGCCGCGGACCTCGCCGTGATCTTCGCCGTGTGGGCGAGGCTGCCGTGACGCCGCGCATCGCGATTATAGGAGTCGTCGCGCTCTGGATCACGGCGTGCGGATCGGCCGTTGCAGTCGGCCTGAATCCGACCGATCCGGCGGATCCGACCGATCGCCCGGATGCCGGAGCCCCTGCGGAGCTTCCGCCCCCGCCCGTGCCGGTCGCCTGCGGCTGCACGACGAGCGCGGACGAGCCGATCGAGCTCCACGTGTTCGCGCGCGAGCTCTCGAGAGAAAAGATGGACGCGCTCGCGGCGATGCTCGCGAAGGACGGGTTCACGGTCTCGTTCGTGGAGTACGCGGACGAGTCGAGCGTGCCCAAGGTTGCGATCGAGACGACGCCGACCCGATTCGTCGCCGTGTTCCGGGGTCGAATAGAGATGAGCTCCGAGCCGCTGAGCTCGCGGGATGGGTTCATGTGCCGGCCGGCGGTCGAGGGCACCGTCATTCCGAAGCGGTACCGGAAGTATGTCGTCGAGGTCGGGCCGCCGGATCCGCAGCTGTACTGAAAAATCGGCGGTGCGCAGGTTCCCACCCATAGGTGATCGGGCGTTCTTCTTTCGGTATCAAATCGCCCAGGACGGACGCTAGATCCGGTATGCTGGGTGTGCGGCGGCGCGCCGGCCGAGAGGGGGTTGGAAGATGTTCACGCGTTCGAAGAGGACGTTCTTCCTTTGGATCGTCATCGGGCTCCTCGCCTGGGCGTGGGGCTGCTACCACGCCGGATCCAGGGGCGGCGACGGGGACACGGAAACCGAGACGAGCGCCGATAGCGACTCCGACACGGACTCCGACACGGACTCCGATGCGGATACCGACACCGACTCGGACAGCGACGCGGACACGGACACCGAGCTCTGCGACGGCTTTCCCGAGGAGGTCTATACCGTGCCGTCGCCGCCGGCAGGGACGGATTCCACCGTGGCGGCCCTGTGCGATTCGGGGACGCCGACCGCGACGAGCAACACCGCCGCGACGGTCGCGCTCGAGACGGGATCCTGGGACCTCGTCAACGCCGACGGGCAGATCGCGGTCGCCGCGGATCTCGTCGGCAGGGTGAACGGGCTGCCGATCATCGAGATCACCTCGGCGATCCCAGAGGATCTGACGGCCGCGGTCGTGACGGGCGTCGCGCCGGCGGGCGACGGCTTCTCGTTCCACGTGGAGTTCCCGTCGTACGCGTGGTTCGCGACCGGGGAGACCGAGCTCGTCATCCGGGTCACGTTCGAGATCGCGTGCAGCGACACGAGCGGGGACACGCAGAAGGTCGAATCGACGACCTACCTCCACCTGTGTGAAGGAGCGGACTACCCGGTCTGGATCGCCTCGGGCGGCGAGTGCACGGTGTGCAGCGAGATCTGCGAGAAGATCGCGTGCCCGCTGCCCGCCTCCCGCGATCGGGGTCCGGCCGCCCTCTCCGGCAGCCCGCAGGCCGAGATCGTGGCGGTCGCGGTCTACGGACGGAGCGTCACGCTGTGCGTCGAGCACCGCGGCACCGAGGGTCCCCTCTCCTACGAATGGCGGGTGAAAGGCGGCGAGGTGAGCGGGAGCGACACGGCCGGGATCATCTGGGAGGTTCCGGCCGAGCCCGGGCCGCACCTCGTCCAGGTCGCGGTGAAGGACTCCACGTCCGCGACGGTGGCCGCGCTGCGCTGGCGCCACCGGGCTTGAGCCGGATGGGAGCGCAGACCGCCGTCCTCGTGGGGCCCAGCCTGCAGGGGAACCTGGCGCTCGAGTACCTGGGTGCGGCGGTCGAGGCGGCAGGGCACCGGGCGCGGCTCGTGACCTTCGACTCGAAGGCCAAGGCCGAGGCGTGCGTCCGCGCGATCCTGGTTCACGAGCCGGATCTCGTCGGCCTGAGCATCGCCTTCCAGTGCGCGGTCGACGACCACCTCGAGCTGGCCAGGCTCCTGCGCCTCGCCGGCTACCGCGGGCACGTGACCTGCGGGGGCCACGTGCCGACCTTCTGCTACCGCGAGCTCCTCGAGGCGGCCCCGGGGATCGACTCCGTCGTCCGCCACGAGGGGGAGCGGACCCTCGTGGAGCTGCTCGACGCGCTCGGCCGGGGCGGCGAGGCGCCGCGCGGGCTGCAGGGCCTCGTGTGGCGCGAGGGGAGCGCGGTGGAGGTCGCGCCGCCGAGGCCGCTCCTCGCGGATCTGGACACGCTGCCGAAGCCCTTGCGGCGCCAGAAGCCGCTCGTGGTGGGCGGCGCCCCGATAGCGGTGATGCTCACCTCGCGCGGCTGCATCGGCGAGTGCGCGTACTGCTGCCTTCGGGCGTTCGGCAAGGACGCGGGCGGCAAGCGGTTTCGACTGCGGAGCGCCGAGGCGGTGGCCGAGGAGATCGCCTCCGCGTACCACGACCTGGGCGTCCGCGTGATCATCCTCCAGGACGACCTGTTCATCCTGCCGAGCGAGAGGCGGTCGATCGAGAGGATGAACGCGATCTCCCGCGCCCTGGAGGCGCGCGGCGTGGGCAAGGTGCTCTTCTGGATCAAGGGGCGGCCCGAGACGATCACCCCGGCGGTGGCCGAGGCGGCGGCGGCGATGGGCGCGATCCACATGTTCCTCGGCGTGGAGAACGCCGCGCCCGAGCGGCTGCGCTACCTGGGCCGGGTCCACTCGCGGGAGGACAACGCGCGGGCGATCGAAAGGTGCCTCGAGCGCGGGATCCGATCGTCCTACAACTTCATGCTCTTCGACCCGGACTGCACGCTCGAGGAGATCGTCGAGAACATCGATTTCGCGTCGCAGCGGCTCGATCTCACCTGGAACGTGTGCCGCACCGAGATCTACCCCGGCACGCCGCTGCTCGAGCGCCTGCGCGCCGAGGGGCGCCTCGAGGGGAGCTGGCTCGCCTACGGCTACACGATGCGCGACCCCCGGGCCGAGCTGATGTTCCGGATCCTGCGGATCTGCTTCGCGGAGCGGGCGTTCTCCAACGAGAGCCTCCTCAACAGGCTCATCAACCTCTCGTTCTCGCGGCACGTGCACGAAGCGCTCCTGCCCGGGCCCGCTACCGCGGCCACGAGCGCACAGGTGGACCGGCTCGTGCACGACGTGTACGCGGACACCGTGGGGGAGCTGCGCGAAGTCGCCGCGTTCGCCGCGCGCGCCGACGCCGACGATCTCACCGCGTGCCGCGACTTCGCCGTGGAGACGGCGATGGCGATCAACGAGCGCGACGACGCCTGGAGCCGGAAGATCGATGAAATCGGGTTCCTGCTCGACGCGCGCGGGGCGAGGATACGGACCACGGGCTGAATCGCCGAACCGCGGCTACGTGGTCTCGCAGCAGACCTGCTCGCCGGGACAGGTCATGTCGTCGTGGACCGTGCCGCTGTGGCTCGTGCACCACGTCGCGCTGTGGCAATCGTACTCGCAGGTCCACACTCCGGCGTCCGCGGCGCCGCCGTCCGGGCCGCCGTCCGCGTCCGAATCGGAGTCGGTGTCCGTGTCGGAGTCGGAGTCGGTGTCGGTATCGGAGTCGGTGTCGGAGTCTGTGTCCGTGTCGGTGTCGGAGTCTGTGTCGGTGTCGGTGTCCGTGTCGGTGTCCGAGTCCGTGCCCCCGCCGCCGTCGTCCGAGCAGAACGTGACGACCATCGCCAGCGCGCCGATGGACAGGACCGCCAAGATGATCGAAATGCGCTTCAACATATTCTCTTCTCCTCTCATTGCGGGATGCTCTCGATGGACGCGATCGGCCCCGTGCCGTCGTTGCCGCCCATCGTGTACACGTAGCCGTTGACGCGCACTATATCATAGTACGAGCGCGCGGTCGTCCACTGGGCGTTCGATGACATGTAGGTCGTGTCGATCACGTAGTCGAGGTCGGTTGCGAAGACGTCGATCGGGAACCTCGACGTGACATTGATGAGCGGCGACGGCTCGCCCGCGATCCCCTCCTGATCCACGCCCGGCAGGCAGTACAGGTAGTCGTCGATGAGGAGGCCGTCGTGGGCGTACGTCCTGCGGCCCATCGGGAGGTCGTACGCCTGGACGTGCCACGCGTCGAGCACGCCGTCCGGCGACGTCACGAGCGCGGCCTCGATGCTCTGGATGCCGCTGTTGAGCACGCCCGACCAGAGGTCGTCGCCCGCGAGCGCGAAGAGGAAGATCGGCTCCGGCCAGGTGCCCTTGGTCGCTCCCTTCTCGAGCGGCGGGGTCTCCGGGTTCCAGAACGTCTCGTCCCTGTTCTTCGTCGTCAGCAGCGGGAAGAACGCGCGCTCGACGTTGAACGTCGCGATCTCGGTCGTCCAGGCCCCGAGGTCGCCGTCCTCGAGCACCAGCGCCTTCTCGATCGTGTCGAAGTAGCCGTCGCCTCCCGCGTGCGGCCGTCCTCCGCCCACGAATATGTACGTCTTGTCGCCCAACGAGTCGCTGCCGGACGGGACGGTCAACGCCACCGCGCCCGCACCCTCGCGCGCCTCCACCAGTATCTCTTCGAGCTCGGTCCAGAGGCTCAGGGTCCCGGGCGGCAGCACCGCGATCCCGTCCCACGCGGCGACGCCGGTGTCGGGGGTGGCGCTCCCGTCGTCCGTCCAGGTCGTCACCCCGGTGAGCCCCGACGCGAGGAGGAACGTGTCCTCGTCGCCGGTCGACTCGGTGGCCACGGCGCTCGTCCTGTACACGTTGTACGTCGCGCCCGGCACCGCGTTCCACGACAGCGTGACGCTGCCCTCGCCGGCCGCGGTCTCCACCGACACGCGGTAGCCGGCGACCGACTCGACGCTGTCCACCACCGCGGTCATCCGGTACACCCACACGCCGGCCGCGAGCGCCCCCCCCGCGATCGGCGTCGCGGAGACGAACCCGGGCGCCGGGAAGTACGTGCCGTCGTCCGTGAAGCAGCTCCCCGTGACCTCCGTCGCGAGCAGCCGCGCCGTGCCGGGGCGGCCGTCGGCGCAGTT
>JALNZK010000005.1 GCA_023229365.1 Pseudomonadota bacterium
GACGCGGACACGGACACGGACACGGACACGGACACCGATACCGACACCGACACCGACACCGACACGGATACCGATGTCGACGACATGATCGAGGACTTCGAGACGGGGACGTGGCCTTGGTCACCGTGGGTCGTCGAGACCGCGGGAGGGACCGTGGGCACGACCTACGCCCACGACGGCAGCCGGGGCATCACCGACCCCGACTGGCACTACCGGACCGACACCTCCTTCGGAACGACCACCGGCGATATCCTCTCGACGTGGGTCATGGCTTCCTCGATCGGGCGCGCGTACATCGGCTTCTGCGCCTCCTCGGCGGGCGCCTACTCTCTCGTCGTCGCCCCGAACACGAGCGCGCTCATGTTCCAGAACAACGCCTCCTGGGACTACGCCGATGTGGCGACGGCCGCGCATTCCTACACCGGCGGCGCCTGGCACAAGGTCGAGATCGAGGTCACGGGTGCGGGCCAGTTCCAGGGGAGGCTCTACTCCTCGGACGGCGCCACGCTCCTGACCGCGGTGAGCTACTCCTTCGGAAGCTGCGCCCTGACCGGGGTGGCGATCCGTTCTTTCGACGGCATGTACATCGACACGATCGTCCACACGCACTTCTGAGGCGGGCCGCCCGTCTATTGCGGCACCGCGCGCGGCCGATGGCGCGGCCTTGAACGCGCGGCGGTTTTCGTGCGAGGCTCCGGTCGTGTCGATCATCAGAACGAGACCATGGGCCGGCATCGTCGGCGCGCTGTGTCTCGGCCGGCCGAGGCTCTTTTCGCGCTACCGAGTGGATTGGATCGTCCCCGCCGCCCTGTACTCGGCGTTCATCCTCTTCGTCTTCCGCCGCGTGTTCTTCCCGGGCGACGCGAGCCAGGTCTTCTTCGGATGGGACACGCTCAACTCCTATTGGCCCGACTTCGCCTACCGTTTTCGAGCTGTCTGGCGCGGCGAGTTTCCGCTCTGGAACCCGTACGAGCTCGGAGGCATGCCGTTCGCGCTGAACACCCAGACCATGCTCTTCTACCCGCCGAGCTGGCTCCTGGCGGCGTTCGCGCTGCCGGACGGGAGGCTCTCGGTGTGGGGCCCGCAGCTCTTCGTCGCCTTCCATTTCCTCGTCGCCGCGCTCGGCGCGCATTTCCTGGCGCGCCGGATGGGGGCCGGCCGGATCGCCGCCTTCGTCGCCGGCGTGACGGTGGTCCTGTGTGCGCCCGTGCTCACGCACCGCAACTCCAATTTCCTGTACCCGCTGGTGTGGCTGCCGTGGCTCGTCATCGCGATCGATCGCCTGCTGCGGTGGCCGAGCAGGAAGGCCGCGCTCGGCGTCGCCGTCGCCGGGATCCTGGCCGGATCCGCGGCGAACCCGCCCGGCGTGTTCGACGTCGTCTGGGCGTGCGGGCTGTTCGCGGTTGCGAGCCTCTCGTGGCTCGCTCTGAGGCGCGCGCTCGAGAAGGACCGCCGCGAGGCCCTCCGCCACGGCAGGTGGCTCGTCGTGTGGGGCGCCGTCGCGATCGCCCTCGTGCTCTCCTACCTGGCGATCACCTACCTGCCGGTGCTCGACCTCCTCGGGCAGAGCGGGCGTGCCCAGCGCGGGATGGCCTATTCCCTCGACAGGGCGCTGCGGTTCGAGCACCTGCCCGGCCTCTTCAACGCGCGCCACCCCCAGACCTGGTGGTTCGATCTGTTCGTGGGGATCGTTCCCCTCGTGGCGCTGGGTCCGGCGCTGCTCATCAAGCCCGACAGGCGGGCGTGGATCCTCGCGGCGCTCTCCGCGCTCTCCGTGTGGGTCGCGATCGGCGAGGAGGGCGGGCTGCTGCGGCCGGCCCTCGATCACCTGCCGGGGTTCACGTTGAACCGGAAGGCGTACCGCTACGCGGCGGTGCTCGGGATCTTCGCGGGCCCACTGGCGGCGCGGGGCTTGAGCATGGTCTTCGAGGTGGTGAGGACCCGTGGCAAGGTCGGGCCGTTCGCGTCGCGCGCCCGGAACCGAATCTACGCGGCGGCGACCGTCGCCCTGGCGGCGGGGCTCGTCCTCTGGTTCGCCCCCGGCGTTCCCGAGAAGGGACCGCAGGACGCGATCCTGGGAGCCAGGCTGGTCCGTTGGGAGGCGCTCGGCGTCTGCGCCCTGCTCGGCCTGGGGCTCGCGGCGCCGCGGCTGGGTGCGCGACTCGCCGTCGCGTTCCTGGTCGTGATCGGGGCGACGCAGGCCGCGCATCTGTACTGGTCCGCTGCCGACCGCTTGGCGCTCACCCAGCCCTTCGAATCGGCGTCGGAGCGCCGGCACATGCGGGAGCTGCCGACGACGAGCCCGAGCTGGCGCCTGGGCGTCCAGGGGCCCCCGCGCGTCGGGTTCGGGAGCCGCGAGCTCCTGCGCTACGCCGGCGGCTACCAGATCCCCATGCAGATCGACCGCCACAAGTCGTTCATGAGGTGGGCGAAGACGACCCCCGAGCGGCTCCGGCTGTTCAACGTCCGCTACCTCTTTTCGAAGAGACCGCCGGGCAGGGGCGCGAGGCCGATCGGCGGGGGGCTCTGGGAGATCGACGGCGCCGTGCCGCTCGTCGCCGTCTACGGTGCTGTGGAGCGCATCCCCGACGGCCAGGCGCTCGGGAGGTGGGAGGCGGCCGAGCGGCGAGGCCTCGCGCTGGTGGAGGAGCGCGACTGGATCGCGCCCCTCGACGGGCTGACAGGAGAGGGCGGAAAACGCACCGCGGGCGGCTTGGAGAAGTACTCGTCGAACGAGATCGTCGCGACCGTCGACTCCGGGGCGCGCGGGCTCGCGGTGTTCAACGAGGTCTACTTCCGGGGATGGCGGGCGTTCGTCGACGGCCGCGAGTCGCCCGTCGTCCGCTGCAACCACCTGCTCCGCGGGGTCGCCGTCGACCGCGGGAAGCACACCGTCGTCCTGCGCTACTGGCCCGAGCGCTACGGGTGGCTCGTCGGCCTGCTGATCCTCTCCGTGCTCGGACTGGGGGCGCTCGCCGTCGTCCGGCGGGTCTAGCCTTCGGCTCTTTCGAACGACGCGATCAGGAGGCAACCGAAGGGGACGGCGACGCGCCGTTCCATCCTCTCGATCGCGCTCGCGAGCCGCCAGCTCACCCCCGCGACCCACGGCGAGAGCAGCAGGACGGTGCGGCTCTCCAGCTGCCTGAACCCTCGGCCCTCGCACAGCCGCCTGAGCGACGACGGCGCGTAGCCTGCGACGTGCTGCTCGCCCGCCATTCGCGGGGCCAGCCGCAACATGTCCATCGCCTTCTCCACGAGCGGCCACGGGCTGCGCGCGTTGGGCGTCGAGACGACCAGCCGCCCGCCGGGCACGAGCAGGCCGCGGAACAGTTCGAGCGCCCGCTCCGCCTGGTGCCCGTAGATGTGCTCGACGACCTCCAGGAAGGATATCCTGTCGAACCGCCGCGCGCCGAAGTCGATCTCGTCGAGCGCGCTCCGGGTGAAGCGGAGGCCGGGGTTCGAGTACCTCTTCTTGCAGAACTCAATCGCGGCCTCGTTGGCGTCGACCCCGGTCACCTCGATCCCGCCGCGCTCGGCGACGAGGTTCGCGAACACCCCCGAGCCGCAGCCCACGTCGAGGACCCTGTCCCCGCGCTCCGGCGCCAGGAGCTCCATGGAATGCGCGAAGCGCGTCTGGTGCCAGAACCTCTGCGGCGCCACCGCGCGATACGTCGCGTTGTCCTGGTAGCCGCCCTCGATGGTGACCGTGTCCCCTATCCTGCGCCCGGCGGAGCGGCCGCTCATGATCTCACCCTCTGCCTGTACCTGCCCCTGAGCTGGTTGAGCCAGATGGTCCCGACGTCCCGCACCATGACCAGCCCGTCCGAGAGGACGTTCACGCTCGACGTGTCGTTGCACTCGAGGGTGACGGGGACGCGCTTGATGTCGTAGTTACGCTTCAGCGCGACGTAGAACAGCTCGACGTCGAAGGCGAACCTGTCGATCCGGGCCACGCCGAACAGATCCTCGGCGACGGCCGCGCGGAACCCCTTGATGCCGCACTGCGTGTCGTACCAGCCGCCGACGGTGAAGCGGCCGACGAAGCCGGAGTAGAGGTGGCTCGCCGCGTTCCGGAGCGCGGAGACCTTCGCGTAGTACGAGGACCCGTCCAAGGTCCGATCGCCCGCGACGACGTGGAACTCCTTGACGTCCAGGTACCACAGCATCTTCTCGATGATCTCGTGCCCGTACGGGACGTCCGCGTCGGTGAAGATGCGGTACGCGCCCCGCGCCGCCAGCATCCCGGCGCGAACGGCGGCCCCCTTGCCGCGATTTTTCGGAAGCGCGACGCACCGCGCACCGAGCTTTTCTGCGACGGCCGCCGTCCGTCCGCCGTCGTCGCTCCCGTCGTCGACGACGACGATCTCGTACGCGAGCCCGAGCCGGTCCAGGTAGCGCATCAGGTCCGGGACCCGTCTCTCGATCACGTCCGCGCTCTTGAAGGACGGCAGGACGAGGCTCAGCGCGACGCCGTCGCCGGGCGGGCTCATCTCAGGCATGCCGCATCATAGCAACAGATGAGGTCATAGCACCACTCCGAGAGGGCCGAAGAGCGCCGGCGGACCCTCCGATCCTCAAGGCGCCAGGTGCATCACGACGGGGTTCAGCATGGCCTTCTCCTCGGCCGGAACCCGGAACGGCTGGTTCCACATGATCTCCGAGAGATCCGCCCCTTCGGGCGAGATGGTGCCCAGGAAGTTGACCACCTCGCGGTCGCCGAAGAAGCCCTCCACCGCCGCACGCGCGTCGTCGTCGTCGATCTCTTCCAGCGCGCTGGGCAGGATCAGGGCCGCCTGCACCTCGGCGGCGATGCTCTGTTTCCAGAAGGCGACGGGACGCGTGGTGTCGACCATCGTGTTCACGTGATGGAACTCCAACAGCAGCTCCTCGCCGCCCACGGTGACGATCTCCCCCTGCCAGAACAGCCGCGCCCGGGCGGGGGAACAGACCATGTTCAGGTCGAGCAGCTCCAGGCCCAGCTCTGTGCCGCTGACCGAGAGCGTGCCGGCGAGGGGGAAGTCGGCCGGCTCTCGCGGATTGGAAACGCCGCCCTCGTCGAGGAAGGGCCCCTGGATCACATTTCCCGTCTCGTGGAAGATCCAATTCTCGTCGTAGATGCGCTTCTCGAAATAGCCGTCGATCTCGCCCATCGTGCCTTCCACCCGCAGGACACGGGCGGCGTTGCCCTGCCCGTCCTGGAAGATGGTGATGCGCGGCGTGATGCGGCCGGGCGGATCCGGCTGCGGGCGCCAGCTTTCCGCCGGCAGCTTGCGGGTCGTGCCCGAGGCGCCCTCGATGACGTAGGAGTACGTGAGGAGGCTGTTTTCGCCGCCGGTGTCGAAGTCGTACAGGCGGGTGTAGAGCCGGCCCTGCTCGCCCACCAGGAACATGGTGGAGGCGCTGGCGGAGATGTTGACGGCCCGGAAGGTGCCCCGCTCGGGGCCGCAGATCTGGCGGCTCCAGTCCTCCGGCAGCCACCAGTCGTTGAAGTGGATGTCGTAACCGTCCTCGGACAACCTGTAGAGGTGGGCGACACCCGCCCCGACGCCGTGCTGGGTGCCGTTGGTGTCCTCGTAGTGATCCACTCCGAAGGGGTGCGAGTCCGCCACCGACCATCCGCAGCGGGTGGAGAACTCGGCGCTCAGGCCCGGGCCGTTCCCGAGCAGGCCGCCCCAGGCGTCGGTCCAAATGATGTCGGACGAGATGTCGGTGGTCATGTCGGTGCCGCGGTAGAAGTGCTCCGCGTCGGACAGGGCCGTCAGGTGCACGCCGTCGCAGGTGATCTCCTCCACGGCGACGGGGACACCGAAGTTGTCGAGGTCTCCGCCTTCGGGCTTGCCGCCACCGCTCGTCAGGATCCAATCCCCCGGCGGTTGGCCCTGCTCGTCGTTGGGCTTGACCCAGATGGCGCCGTCCCGCAGGACGACATACCAGCGGAGATTGAACGACCTCTTCTTCTCCCGGAAGATCACCCGGTCGGGGAGCTCTCCCGGCTCCTCCTGGATCAGATCGCCGCAACCTACGACCGGCGGTTCGTCGGTGCTCGAATCCGAATCCGTGTCGGTGTCTGTGTCCGCGTCCGAGGAGCCGGTGCCTCCATCGGGCTGCTCCCCCGTCCCCGCGGGATCGCCCTGGCAGCCGCACAGCGTGACCAGCGCCAAGGACAGCGAGATGAGGTGCGTCAGCCGCATCGCCGCTCCCCCTCCTCGTCGGATCGTCACGTCGCGTTCACCGCGACGGCTCGCGCCGCCATCGAGCACGCCCTCTACTTCTTCAAACAGTTGCTCGCGATGACGATGCGCTGGATCTCGCTCGTGCCCTCGTAGATCTCGCAGATGCGCGCGTCGCGGTAGTGGCGCTCGGCGGCGTACTCGGTGGTGTAGCCGTAGCCGCCGTGGATCTGCATCGACTGGTGCGCGACGAAGGTCGCGGTCTCGGCCGCGAACACCTTCGCCATCGCCGACGCCTGCGAGAACGGCTTGTGCGCGTCCTTGAGGTACGCCGCGTGCAGCGTGAGCAGCCGCGCCGCGTCGAGCCGGGTCGCCATGTCCGCGATCTTGAACTGGATCGCCTGGAGCTTCGCGATGGGCTGGCCGAACGCCTGCCGCTCGTTCGCGAACGCGATCGCCTCCTCGAGCGCCGCGCGCGCGATGCCGAGCGCCTGCGACGCGATCCCGATGCGCCCCGCGTCGAGCGTGGTCATCGCGATCGTGAACCCCTGGCCCTCGGCGCCGAGCAGGTTCCCCGCCGGGATGTGCGCGTCCTCCATGAAGATCGAGCTCGAGTGCGACGCGCGGATGCCGAGCTTGTGCTCCTTGGGCCCGGCCGAGACGCCCTTGCCGTCCATCGGCACGATGAACGCCGAGATCCCCTTGTGCTTCTTCGCCTTGTCCGTGAACGCGAAGATGATCGCGGTCTGGGAGTTCGGCGCGTTCGTGATGAAGTTCTTCTCGCCGTTCAGCACCCACTCTTCGCCGTTCCGCACCGCGGTCGTCTTCATCGACGACACGTCGGAGCCCGCGCCGGGCTCGGTGAGCCCGAAGCAGCCGAGCTTCTTCCCCGACGCGAGCGGGACGAGGAACTCCTTCTTCTGCTCCGGCGTGCCGTACTTCGAGAGCGGGTCGCAGACGAGCGAGTTGTTGACGCTCATGATCACGCCGGTGCCGGCGCACGCCCGGGAGATCTCCTCCATGGCGACCACGTACGACACGTAGTCCATGGCGCCGCCGCCGTCCTCCTCCGGGATGGCGATGCCCATGAACCCCATCTCGGCGAGCATCGCGATCTTCTCGGCCGGGAACGTGCAGTCGGCGTCGAGCTGCTTGGCGATCGGATCGAGCTCGCGCACCGCGAAGTCGCGCGCCGTGTCGCGGACCATGATCTGCTCTTCGGTGTATTCGAACTTCATGGCCGATCCCTCCTCACGCGTTCTTGAACGCCGGCTTGCGCTTCTCGACGAACGCCTTCATGCCTTCTTTCTGATCCCCGGTGCCGAACAGCGCGGCGAACGCCTGCTTCTCGAGCTCGAGCGCCGCGTCCAACGAGAGATCCACGCCCTTGTTCATGACGCGCTTGGCCGTCGCGATCGCGAGCGGGCCCTTCGAGATGAGCAGCTGCGCCTTCTCGCGCACCTTCGCCATCAGCTCGTCGGGCTCGTAGAGCTCGGCCACGAGGCCGATCCGCTTCGCCTCCTCGGCGTTGATGACGTCGCCCGTGTAGATGAGCTCGCGCGCCTTGTTCATGCCCACGGTCCGCGCGAGCCGCTGCGTGCCGCCGAACCCCGGGATGATCCCGAGGCTGACCTCGGGCTGGCCGAACTTCGCCTTGGTCGACGCGTAGACGAAGTCGCAGGCGAGGGAGATTTCGGTGCCGCCGCCGAGCGCGAACCCGTTGACCGCCGCGATGACCGGCTTGTCGAGCGCCTCGAGGCCGTTCAGCACCGCGTGGCCGAGATCGCCGAACTTCATCCCGTCGCGCACGGAGAACCCGCTCATCTGCGCGATGTCGGCCCCGGCGACGAACGACCGGCCGGCGCCCGTGAGGATGACGACCTTCGCGGCCGCGTCCTCCCGGATCCGCGCGATCGCGTCGGCCATCTCGACGAGCACCTGCATGTTGAGCGCGTTCAGGACGTCGGGCCTGTTGATGGTGATCGTCGCGATCCCCTCGCTCACCTCGTACAGGATGGTTTCGTACTTCATGGCGGCTTCCTCCTTGGGGCGTGCGGTTTTCCTGGACGGCGCCGAGCGTATCGCCGAACCCGGGCGCGGAACATGGGGAAGATCATGTGCCCCGCCGCGCCACCGCCTCTCGAAAACCGTCAACCCGGGACGAGGCCGCCGACGGACGCGGGCGAGCCGATCCTCCACTCGTCGGTCAGCGCCGGCAGCTCGGGGCCGCGGTGCGCGAGCGACACGACGACCCCCGGCTTCCAGTTCGCGCCGCGGATCTTCTCGAGGCGCGGCAGCTCCCGCGCCGAGGGCTGTCCCATCTTGACCTCGATTGGTTGGACCGCGCCCCGGGCCTCGACGAGGAAATCGATTTCGCTCCCGTCCTTGGTTCGGAAGAAGTGGATCTCGCCATCGACGAGGCGATTCGAAAACGATCGGAGAAGGTTCGCGAACACGTGCGTCTCGAACAAGGCGCCGCCCATCGGCCCGAGCCGCGCCATCTCCGGATCGCGCCACCCGGCGAGGTACGCGGCGAGCCCGGCGTCGAGGAAGTACAGCTTCGGGCTCTTCACGAGGCGCTTCGACCGGTTCTCGTGGTAGGGCCGGGCCAGCCTGACGACGAAGCTGTCCTCCAGCAGCCCGAGCCACTCCTTGGCGGTGACCGCGCTCACGCCGCTCGCCCGACCGAGCTCGTCGTAGTTCACCAGCTGCCCGGTCCGCAGCGCGCACACCTTGAGGAACAGCTCGAACTCGCGCCGCTTCTGGATGCCGAGGAGCTCCCGGACGTCGCGCTCGACGTACGTGGCGACATAACTCGAGAGATAGAGCGACCGGCTCTGCTCGTCCGAGGCGCCGTGGAGCGCGGGAAACGCGGAGCCGCACAGCGCCTCGAAGTAGGGCGCCGGGGCGGCGGACTCGACCCCTTTCTCCGCGTCGGTGAGGCCGTGGAGGCTCAGGATGGCGACGCGGCCGGCGAGCGTCTCGCGCACGCCGTGCATCACCTCGAACGACTGCGATCCGGTGATCCAGATCGAGCCGGGCGCGGCCCCCTTGTCCGCAATCGACTTCACCGCGCTGAGGAGCGAAGGCGCGTACTGGATCTCGTCGACGGCGAGCGGCGGCTCGAGCTCGCGGCCGAACAGGATGGGATCGGCGTTCGCGCGCTGCCGCGTCGCGAGGTCGTCCAGGTCGACGAAACGCCGTTCCGGCTCCGCGTGCCGACGCAGGAGAGAGCTCTTGCCGACCTGCCTCGGCCCGAGCAGGAGCCAGACCGGAAACAGCCGCAACGCAGGCGGTGTTTCCGTGAAAAGACGCGATATTTCTCTTTCAATCCATTTGGTTGGCATTTCCAAACCTTAGTTTGGATTAGCCAGAACGTCAAGTTGTCCGCGCGTTGACGAGGAGCTCGAAGAGCGCGTGGACGTCGAGGATGCGGGTCGGCAACCGGCGGGACGTCTACCGCGGCGTTTGAGCGCCGAGTGGTCGTTGTCGAGTGGCCGGGTGGCCTTCATTCCCCTCCGTCGGCCCCGGCGTCGGGCGAGGTGCAGCCGGACTCCGGGCACACGTGCCCGTCGGCATCCATCATGCCCGCTTCGAGCAGGTCGCAGACGATCAGCGAGTCGCCCCACATGCGTGGAGTCGCGTTATGGAAGATGGTGAACTTACAGCGCGAGAAGCGCTTCGAGGCGCTCGCGCGTGTCGGAGAACACCCTCTCGACGTCCGGCAGCTCGGGCACGAACTGGCCGACCGTACGCGCCCATGTCGCGCGCACCTCCTCGAGCAGCTCGGGATTGAAGACGTCGGCAACGGACGCGATCGCCACCTGCCTGTGCGCGCACTTGCGGGGAAGGATCGCGGAGACCTTCGCCCAATCCACGCGCCCGTCTTCCAGGCGCGAGAGGTGCCACAGGTCGAAGAAATCGCGACCGCGCGATCGCGCCCAGCCGCGCGCCGCGAGCTTCGCCTGCGTCTGCCGCGTCGAGCGGAGCTTCTCGGCGCAGATCTCTTCGAGCCCGTACGTGCGGATCGCGACGGCGAGCGGCTCGTCGTAGCCGTGCCGCACGGGCAGCGCTGGGGCGGGGAGCAACACCGGCTCGTCGTGCGTGATCTCGATCTTCACCGGCACGAACGGTTGGCGCTGCCACGGGTACTGCACGCGAACGATGAACGCCTCCTGCCCGCCGGGGTGCGGATCGCGCTCCTCGTACCGCGCGACGCCTATCGCGATCGGCGCGAACTCGCGAGCGGCGCGCTCTGCCGCGCTCACCGCCGCACGGATCGTTCCTTCGAGCGCATCGCCGCGCGGGCCGCTCTCGGCCGAGAAGTCGAGATCCTCGGAGAAGCGGTAGCTCCCGAAGTGGACCTTCTTGAGCGCGGTTCCCCCCTTGAACACGAGCGCGTCGCGCAGCGTAGGGATGCCCGCGATCCCGTGCAGCACGTAGCTCTGCGCGTAGTCGACCTCGACGACGCGCTGGATGACGCCGCCTTGCTTCGCGGCTTCTTGCAGTCGCCGTTCGAGCGTCTTCATCGCTTCTTCCTCGACGTGTTCTCGATGAGCCCCCAACGCGCGTTGCGCTCACCTGTGCGGGGCCGCGTCGGATCGAGCGGACGATACCCCTTCATCGCCAGCGACGCGAGCGGCTCGACGATCGCGGGCGATGCGCCGAACTGTTCGAGCGCGAAGCCGACGCGCTTGGCGACCGAGATCTTGCCGTAGCGCAGCGCGTGGGCGACGAGGCGCTCGACGTCCAGCTCGTGGAGGTGCTCTTCGAGGATGCCGAGCCCCTCCGCGATCCCGCCGAAGCGGCGCGGGAAAGCGAAGCAGTCGAGCAACGCGCGTTCGCGATCGAAGATCCGCACGCGGGAGTCGCCGATCCACTCTTCTTCATCACCGAAGAAGTGGGCGGGGATCACGACGACGATCTCGAACTTCTGCCCTGCGACCTCCCACGTCGAAGGAGCGGCCTTCACCGCGCCGCGCATCGCCGGGGTGACGACGCGCTTGGGCGTGGTGACGGTGACGACGTGCGGGATCTGTTCGGTGAGCCCGTGGTGGTTGAGCGCCGCGTAGCCGCTCACCGAGCACGGATCGACGAGCGCCATCGCCACCGCGAACGGGTGCGCCTGGGCCATGCCGGGCAACCCCGGCGCGAGCGCGTACGAGCCGCGCTTGAGCCGTTGCACGAGCCCGGCGCGCGCCAGGCGGTGAAGCAGAAGCGAGAGGTACGACTCAGAGACCCCGACGCCGCGCCCCGCCTCTCGCGCTTCGTCGATCGTGAACGTCGACCGACCTTGTTCCGCGAGCGCGCGAAGCAACGCGACGCCCAGGCCCCCATAAGCGTTTTCGTTCGCAATCGACGCAGTCACTATTTTTTATTACTGCGTTAATTATCTTTAAGCAACCTAAAAAAGAAGATAAGCATAGACGGCGAAGCCGCCGTTTTTCCGTCGACAGAGGTGCCCCCGGTTGTCGAAACCGTCGGTTCGACGTAAGAACAGGGGATGATCGTGAGGATGACCTTCAAGCTCGCCGCGGTCGCGGCGCTCGCCGTGGCGCTCGCCGCACCGGCCGCGCTGGGCCAGCCGCGCGACAACCCGATCGAGCGGGCGCGCCACTGCATGGAGCTCGGCCAGGCCTCCTTCGCCGCGGGCGACTTCGCCGCCGCCGGGCGGCACTTCCTCGACGCCTACGCCGCCTCGCCGTTCCCGGCGTTCGTCTACAACGCCGGGCTCGCGGCCGAGAAGGGCGGCGACGGCGAAAAGGCGGTCGAGCTCTACCGGCGCTACCTCGCCGAGGAGCCGGGCGCGAGCGACGCGGCCGAGATCGAGCTGAAGATCCGCGCCCTCACCGCCGAGGCGCCCACGCCGATAGAGGCGGGCGAGGTGTCGCCGGGCGTGCAGGAGCCGCCGCCGGAGAAGCCGGAGGAGATGAAGTCGCTCATCACGGTGCGGACGAACCCGCCCGAGGCGAGGATCCGGATCCTCGACGAGGCGGGCGCCGAGGTGTCGTCGTTCGAGGGCACGTCGGCGAAGACCGTGGTCCGCGGCACCTACACCGTCGAGGCGAGCCACCCGGACTACCGGACCGTGCAGACGAGCCTGTCGGTCGCCCCGGGGCAGGTGTACATCGTGGTCGTCGAGATGAGCCAGGGGGCGTTCCTCGGGTTCCTGCAGGTCACGACCGACGAGCCGGGCGCCCAGGTGTTCGTCGACGACAAGGCGGCGGGCGCGGTCGGCACGACGCCGTGGGGCAACGTCCTGCCGCCCGGGAAGCACCGGATCTGGATCGAGAAGCCGGGGTTCGTGCCGGTCGAGCAGGAGGTCGAGGTCGCGGTCGCGGACAAGAAGACCGTGGAGATCGCGCTCGAGCGGCTGCCGTTCGGCGTGCTGCTCGTCAAGGCCAACGTCCCGGAGACGATGGTGTACTTCGACGGGCGGCTCCTCGGCCCCGCGCCGGTGGAGGAGGAGCTGCCGCCCGGCGATCACGCGCTGCGCGTCACCTCCGAGGGGATGAAGGACTACACGACGGTGGTGAGGATCGAGCGGGGCGCCACGACCAAGGCGCTCGTGCGGCTCAATCCGGAGCCGAGCCGCACGCCGGCGTGGGTCTCGCTCGGCTTCGCGGCGGCGCTGTACATCGGCGGCGGCGTGTTCGGCGGCATCGCGCTGCACCTCGACAAGGAGCTCGACGCGGATCGCAAGCGCGGCCGGCTCGCGGACGACGATCCGCGCATCACGAGAGGCTTCCTGTGGGCGCTCGGCTCCGACATCTCGTTCGGCCTGGGGCTGATCGTCACCGGCATGTGCGTGTACTACTTCGTGCGGGATTCGCTGCCGCCCTCCGAGGGCAAGGTCTTCGATCCCGTGGATCTGGGCGCGACCGCGCGATCGGGCCCGCGGCTCGCCGTGGCGCCGATCGTGACGCGCGACGGCGCGGGGCTCGCGCTCGCCGTGGTGTTCTAGCAGGGGAGGGACGCGATGAAGATGCAAATAACCGCCGCGCTCCTCCTCGTCGTCCTCGCGGGCTGCACGGCGCGCGACTTCTTCGGCTACAGGGACGACGCGCCGCTGCACGCGATCGCCCGGCCCGACGGCTACCCGTCGTCGCTGTTCGGCGCCCGGCTCGCGCCGACGTTCCTCCACGACGGCGACGGGTTCGCGGACTTCGTCGCGGCCTCGGCGGGGCGCACGACCCCCACGATCTTCTACAGGCTCTCGTCGAACGGGAACCTCGCGAACGTGAACGAGCCGTGGGACGAGTATCTCATGAACGACAAGGATGCCGCCGAGGACACGGGGAGCGGCGCCGCGCTCGCCGGCCTGCCGACCTGGGCCGATCGCGACGGGGGGGAGCTCGCGCTGATCACCGGGTGCGTCGCGATCGGCGAGGACGAGGCGGACAACGTCCACATCTACTGCATGCAGGACGGGACGGAGATCGATCTCCCGGGCACGGCGACCGGCGAGGTGAACGCCGACGAGTTCGGCCGCGCACTCGCCGCCATCCGACCCACGGGCGGCGCGAGCTGGCTCCTCGCCGCCGCGTCCCGGCGGTTCGTCACCGTGTTCAGCTCGGCCTCCGGGTGGGACAGGAGCGTCCCCATGTACCCGCGGTACGACGGAACGCTGGACTGGCCGATCGTCGCGATCGCGGCCGGGGCGCTCGCGGACGACCGCATCTTCGTCGCCGCCGCAACCCTGGACGCGGAAGAGGGCACGCCACCCCGTGTGCACCTGTTCCTCGAGGGCGCGCCAGCGAGCCGCGACTTCACCGAGGTCGCATGCATCAACCGGAGCGGCGAGGACGGCTTCGGCGGCGTCATGACCACCGGCGACCTCGATCGCGACGGCGACGACGAGCTGATCGTCTCGGCCGGACCGGCGGAAGACCGGACCGACGCCGTGTACGTCTATCGGGTCGGCGAGCTCGCGGCCGCGGCGCCGACCTGCAACAGCGAGGCCGCCGAGCCCGCGGCGATCGCGGTGCCCGGCGACGGGGCGCTCGACGTCTCCTGCCAGCCGGACGCGGCGTGCGAGTTCGGCGCGGCCCTCGCGGTGGGTGACCTCGCGACCGACGACGACGGGCCGGAGCTGATCGTCGGCGCCCCGGGCGCGAAGGTCGACGGGGTGCGCGGCGCGGGCGCGGTGTACGTCTTCCGCGGCGCGGATCTCGCGGCCGACGGGACCGCCGAGGTCGCCGGCCGCGTGGCCGATTCGGCCCCGGAGAAGGACCAGCGGTTCGGCGGCGGCGTGGCGGCGGCGGCGGTGGCGGGGCGGCAGGAGCTGATCGCCGGCGCGACCGGCAAGGGCAAGCTGTTCATCGCGTACTGCACGGGCGTCGGCGAGGACATCGAGGAGGGGGCGGACGTGACCCGCAACGCGAAGGGCAAGGTCGTGTCCACGCGCTGCCGCCCGAGGTGAGCATGCGCAGCGAGCCGTTACAGGTGCTCGTCGCCGACGACGAGCCGAACATGCGGAAGGTGCTCCGGGCGATGCTCGAGCACGACGGGTACGATGTCCACCTCGCGGAGGACGGCGCCGCGGCGCTCGGGATCCTCGCCGACCACCACGTCGACGTGCTCATCACCGACCTGCGCATGCCCGAGATCGACGGCATGGAGCTGCTCAAGCGCGTGCACGGCACGCGCGAGTCGATGCCGGTCATCATGATCACCGCGCACGGCACCGTCGACACCGCGGTCGAGGCGATCAAGCTCGGCGCGTTCGACTACATCACGAAGCCGTTCGACCGCAAGGCGCTGCGCGAGATCGTCGCCAAGGCCGCGAAGACGTGCGAGCTGCAGGAGAAGGAGGCGAGCCTCGAGCGCGATCTCACGGGCCGGTTCCGGATCATCGGGCGATCCAAGCCGATGGAGGAGATCTTCCAGATGATCGACCGCGTCGCCGCGACGCCGTCCACCGTGCTCATCACCGGCGAGAGCGGCACGGGCAAGGAGCTGATCGCCCGCGCCCTGCACGAGAACTCGGATCGCAAGGAGAAGCCGTACATCCGCGTCAACTGCGCGGCGATCCCGCCGACGCTCATCGAGAGCGAGCTGTTCGGCTACGAGAAGGGCGCGTTCACCGGCGCCGAGAGCCCGAAGCCCGGCCGGTTCGAGCTCGCGGACGGCGGCACGCTGTTCCTCGACGAGATCGGCGAGGTGTCGCTCGAGATGCAGGTGAAGCTGCTGCGCGCGATCCAGGAGGGCGAGTTCGAGCGCGTGGGCGGCGTGACGACGACCCGCGTCAACGTGCGGCTCATCACGGCGACGAACCAGGATCTGCGGGCGCGGATCGCCTCCGGCCAGTTCCGCGAGGATCTGTACTACCGCCTGAACGTCGTGCACATCCACCTGCCCCCGCTGCGGGAGCGCCAGGAGGACATCGGGCTGCTCGCCGAGCACTTCCTCGGCAAGTACAACGAGCGGCTGGGCAAGAAGATCGAGGCGATCGACGAGCCCGCGATGCGGTTCCTCGCCGGGTACCCGTGGCCGGGCAACATCCGCGAGCTCGAGAACGTGCTCGAGAGGTGCGTGCTCTTCTGCGACGACGAGGAGATCCGCACCGAGCACCTGCCGCCCGACGTGCGCGGCGCCGACGCCGTCGCGGGCGCGCCGGGCACGGCCTCGACGGAGGAGGAGCTGCGGATCGAGGGCGGGCTCAAGGATCAGGTCAAGGCCGCCACCGCCAGCCTCGAGAAGCAGTTCATCGTCCGCGCGCTCGAGCAGACCGCCCGCAACGTCACGCGCGCGGCGCAGCTCCTCAAGATCAGCCGCAAGTCGCTGCAGACCAAGATGAAGGAGTTCGGCCTGCGCGACGAGCCGACCGGCCCCTCGGCGGACCAGAAGAAGTAGGGATCCCGACCGCGTCACCCCGACCGCGATCAGCGGCTGAAGCGGCGGGCCGCGCGGGCGCCGTCGCGGCAGGGCGGCCCATGGTTGACCTTGAATTAATTGTTGCGACAGGTATTATGAATCTCGCACGAGATAATCTAAATGTTGCCCAAATTAACCTAAAAAGACTTCGGCGATACATACCGCCGATCGAGGTGTCGCCATGAACGAGCCGGTCCTTCGACGCTTCCTGGAGATCCCGTACAACGAGCTCGAGGAGCTGAACCTCGCGGCGAAGCAGCAGCGCCTGGATCGCGTGCCGATCGATGGGATCCGGGAGGAGCGGACCAGGTACCTGACCGACGAGAAGCGCATCAAGGCGGTCACCGTGTGCTTCACCGACCTCGAGGGGCGGCTGCACATGCTGGACTACGACAAGAAGTTCCTGCTCGGCTCGGTGGACAACCTGACGTTCGACGGATCCTCGATCCGGGGCTTCTCGCGGCAGAGCGAGTCGGACCTCCGGCTCCGGGTCGACTGGCGCTCGTTCTACTGGCTGCCCGCGGACATCTTCGGCCCCGGCAAGGTGCTGGCCTTCGGCGACGTCTTGTCCCGGGACGGGAGCCCGTACCCGGCCGACTTCCGCAGCACGCTGCGCCAGTACACCGAGACCCTCCTCGCGAAGAAGAAGCTCGTCTGCAACGCCGCGCCCGAGATCGAGGGCTTCCTCTTCAGGGGCCACGACGCCGAGCGGCGCTACCGCGAGACCGGCGGCTTCGAGTTCATCTCCACCGGGGGGTACTACCACTCGCTGCCGAACGCCCCGCTCCGGCGCTTCATCGACACCGCGGCCGAGGCGCAGCGCGCCATGGCGTTCGCGAACGAGAAGGACCACCCGGAGGTGGCGCCGTCGCAGTTCGAGATGAACTACGCGCACACCGAGGTGAACGTCGCCGCGGATCAGATCCAGATCTACAAGCTCCTCTGCCGGCAGGCGGCGCACAACCTCGAGATGACCGCCAGCTTCCTGCCCAAGCCCGTGGCCGGCGTCAACGGCAGCGGCATGCACTGCAACCTGTCGCTCGCCAAGGGCGGGAAGAACCTGTTCCATGACGGCAAGGGCCGGGACGGGCTGTCGGCGCTCGGCCACGACTTCACCCGGCGGATCCTCTCGAGCGGGCAGGAGATCTGCCTGATCCTCAACTCGAGCGTGAACGCGTACCGGCGGCTCGACCCGCGCTTCGAGGCGCCGAACCAGATCCGGGCGAGCGCCGTCGACCGCGGCTCCATGGTGCGCATCCCCCTCGGAAACGGCGGCTCGACGCGGATCGAGGTGCGCTCCGTGGGGCCGGACGGCAACCCCTACCTCGTGCTCTATGCGCTGCTGCGCACCGGGATCGAGGGCCCGTCGCTCGAGGAGCGCGACACGAAGCGGCCGCGCACGCGATTCCTGCCGGACAACATCTACGACGCGCTCCGGTACTTCAAGACGAGCGCGTGGATCAAGGAGCTCCTCGGCGGGGACGTCGCGGAGAGGTTCGCGGGCATCAAGCAGGAGGCGGCCGACAGGTGCCCGCGCGCCCTCGGGTCCATCGTGAAGGTGGCCGAGATCCAGTTCCACCACGAGGTGACGAACCAGTACCTCTGGAACCAGTTCTGAATCCGGGCCGCCGGCGCCCGGTTTAGAGCTTTTGGGCGGTCCGTCCGTATCGTCCTGGTGTTAAAATCACCGACAGCCGGAAAGGAGCTCCCATGAAAACTGCGCGCGCCATCGGGTTGGCCCTCGCGTCGCTGGCCCTCGTGTCGTTCGGATGTCGAGACGGGGCGCCGACGCTCGTCCTCAAGACCGCGCCGCCGGACGCGACGGTCGTCGTCGACGGGTACGTGCACCCGGGCGGGACGCCGCACGAGATCCGGTTCAAGGCGCCCGGGCGGTACCGACTCGAGGTGAGCCGCGACGGGTTCACGCCGATCGAGATGTTCGTCACGCTGGGCTCGGCCGAGCGGCGCGAGCAGGTCGTGGAGCTCATCGCGGACGACGCGCGCGTCGTGGACGACCGGCCGCTGCCGCCGCTCGATCTGCCGCCGTCGACCGCGGCGTTCACCGTGCGGATCACGTCGTCGCCGTCCGGGGCGGCCGTCGCGCTCCGCGATCCCGGAAGCCCGACCGTGCGCCGCGCCGGGGTCACGCCGCTCGCGGTCGACCTCCCGGTGATCGGTGCGACCGAGGTGACGCTGAGCTTGGCCGGCTACTCGACGCACCGCCGCCTCGTCGTGCCTCCCGCGGGGGGCGGCGAGGTGCAGCTCGACGTCGTGCTCGCGCGCGACGGCAGCGGGCTGAAGCCGCCCGTGTTCGACGATCCGCTGCCGCCGTACGCGCTCGATCCTCCGGACGCGAAGGGGTACGGCTACCTGTCGGTGCAGACCAACCCGTGGACCGCGGTGTACGTGGACGGCAAGGCGATCGGGAACACGCCGATCGCGGACTTCCGCGTCGCGACCGGGAGCCACGGCGTGCTCATGGAGAACCGCGACCTGGGCGTGCGCCGCAAGATCGAGGTGTTCGTCCGCGCGAACGAGCACGTCCGGCTGAGCGAGAACCTGAAGTAGAGCCCGAGTCCGTTTCCTCAGAACAGCATCCACAGGATCCCGCCGCGGCTCCCGATTGCGCGTTTTTCCCGCAGACGCTACCGTGGCTCGAAGCAGCCGCTCGCAGAGGAGGAACGTGACGGACGAGAGCGACAGGCCCGCGCGCGACCGCGCCGAGATCGCGACCGCGCCGACCGTCTCCTACGCGCCGGGCGACGCGCCGACGATCTCCATCGCGCCGGACACGAACGCGCCGACGATCTCGGCCAGCGTGGCGGCGGGCGTGCCGGGCGCCCCGGACGAGGAGGTGAGCGCCGAGATCCCCGGCCGGTACCTGATCAAGGGCGAGCACGCGCGCGGCGGGCAGGCGCGGGTGATGCTCGCCTTCGACGCCCACGTGGGGCGCGACGTGGCGTGGAAGGAGCTCCTGCCGGAGTGGCACGCGGACGACGTCGGCCAGACCGCGGCCGCGGTGTTCGCCCGCCGCTTCCTGCGCGAGGCGCGCATCACCGCCCGCCTCGAGCACCCGAACATCTGCCCGGTGCACGAGATAGGCCAGCGCGCGGACGGCCGCTACTACTACACGATGCGGCTCGTGCACGGCGAGACGCTCGCCCAGAAGCTCGAGCGCTGCGAGACGCTCGCGGATCGCCAGAAGCTGCTCGGACCGTTCTGGGACGTGTGCAACGCGATGGCGTTCGCCCACGAGCACGGGATCATCCACCGCGATCTCAAGCCGGGCAACATCATGGTCGGCGAGTTCGGCGAGACCGTCGTGCTCGACTGGGGGCTCGCCAAGGCCCGCGGCGTGGACGACGTCCGCAACACGGAGCTCAGGCCGCCCGTCGACGACCGGCGGCCCGAACCGGCGCGGACCACCTCCGGGTCGTGCGACGCGACGATCGACGGCTCGGCGCTCGGGACGCCCTGGTACATGAGCCCGGAGCAGGCGCGGGGTGCGGTCGAGGAGATGGACGAGCGCTCGGACGTCTGGGGCCTCGGCGCGGTCTTGTACGAGATCCTGACCGGGAAGCCGCCGTTCGACGGCGCCAACGTGATGGCGGTGGTGGCCAAGGTGCTCGCGGACACGGTGCGGCCGGTGCGCGAGCTGTGCCCGACCGCGCCGCCCGAGCTCGTCGGGATCGCGCAGAAGTGCCTGCAGCGCGACAAGGCCTTGCGCTACGGCTCGGCGCGGGAGATGGCGGAGGACGTCACGGCGTTCATGACCGGCGGCCGCGTCCGGGCGCACTCGTACACGTCGTGGGAGCTGCTCAAGCGGTTCGCGGCGCGCAACAAGCCGGCGCTCGTGGCGGCGGTCGCGATCCTCGCGGTGATCGTCGCCGCGCTCGTGGTGGTCGCCTTCGCCTGGCGGGGCGAGGCGGCGTCCCGTGATCGCGAGCGGGAGGCGCACCTGGCCTCGGAGTACAACCTCGCGCGGGCACACGTCCAGCAGGCGCAGCGCCTCGTCGGCGAGCAGCAGTTCCTCGCCGCCAGGGTCCACGCCCTGGCCGCGTTGCTGCACAACCCGATCCACCCCGGGAGCGCGAGCGCCGACCCGGAGTTCGGCGGCGGCGATCCGGCCGCGGATCGGCCGCGGATGGAGGCGCTCTCCGCGATCCACCGCACCTCGTACCGGCACATCCAGGAGCTCGAGCGCACGCTGCGCGCGCCCGGGGCGGTGCTCGGCGCCGCGCTCTCGCCGGACGGCGGCCGCGTGGCCGCGTGCGATCAGGACGGCTGGCTCACGGTCTGGAAGGTGGCCGGCGGCGAGGTGATCTTCCAGGAGCACGTCCTGCCCCAGCGCGCCAACGCCGTCGCGTACTCTCCGGACGGCGCGCGGATCGCCGTGGGCGGCGCGGCGGAGGCGATCCTGATCCGGGACGCGGCCACCGGGCGCGCGGCGGCCGAGATCCCCGCGGGCGGCGGCATCATCACCGCGCTCGCGTACTCTCCGGACGGCGGCCGGATCGTCTCGGGCCACGACTCGGGCGCGGTGCGGCTGTGGGACGCCGCGACCGGCGCGGCCGGGATCGCGATGCCCGCGCACACGGACGAGGTGCGCGGCATCTCCTTCTCGCCGGACGGGCGGCTCGTCGCGACGGGCAGCTGGGACAAGACCGTCAAGGTCGTCGATCTGGCCACGGGAGAGGCGCGCGTGACGCTCCCGGTGCCGGGCGACAGCGTCTACGCGGTGGCGTTCTCGCCCGACGGAAAGAAGATCGCCACCGGATCGTACGACGGCGCCACGCGCCTGTGGGACGCCGCCACCGGCGCGCCGATCTCGGCCATGGAGGCCGGGCGGGACGGCGTGATCGCGGTCGCCTTCTCCCACGACGGCCGGCTGCTCCTGAGCGGCGGGTTCGACCGCAGCCTGCGGCTGTGGGACGTCGAGAGCGGCTCGCTGCTCATGTCGGTCGAGGGCCACAAGGACGCGATCTACATGGTGGGGTTCACGCGGGACGGGAAGCGCCTGATCTCCGCGTCGCAGGACGGCACGGTCCAGGTGTGGGGGGCCAACGCGAGCGACGGGATCGTGCGCCTCCAGCACCCGGACGGCGTGTACGCGATGGCGTGGTCGCCGGACGGCCGCCGCATCGCCACCGGCGGCTGGGACCGCACCGTGCGCCTGTGGGACGCGAGGACCGGCTCCGAGCAGCGCGTCCTCGAGGGGCACACGGACGGCGTGACCGGCGCCGCGTTCTCGCCGGACAGCGCGCTCGTCGCGACGTGCGGCTACGACATGACGGCGCGCATCTGGGACGCGGCGACCGGGGAGCTGCGGCACGTCCTCGCCGGGCACACGGGACCGGTCGTGCAGGTCGTCTTCTCGCCGGACGGCGCGATCCTCGCGAGCGTGTCCCACGACAGGCGGGCGCGGCTGTGGGACGCCCGGACCGGCGGGATGATCGCGCTGCTCGACGACCACGGGGGGTTCGCCTACGGCACCGCGTTCTCGCCGGACGGCAGATGGCTCGCCACGACGAGCTTCGACCGCAAGGTGCGGCTGTTCGACGTGGCGGCGCGCAAGCTCGCGCGCGTGCTCGACGGGCACACGGACTGGGTCTCGGACGTGGCGTTCTCACCGGACGGCCGCCTCTTGATCAGCACGAGCAAGGACCGGACCGGCATCGTGTGGGACACCGCGACGTGGCGCCCGCTGCGGCGCCTCGTGGGCCACAAGCAGTGGGTCAACCGGGTCATCTTCGTGCCCCCCGACGGGCGGCGCGCGATCACGGCCGGCGACGACGGCTACGCGTTCCTGTGGGACGTCGAGACCGGGAACCCGCTGCTGCGGATCGATCCGGGGAGCGCGGTGGCGGACGTGGCGTTGAGCCCGGACGGGCGCGAGGTCGCGCTCGGCTACCCCGGCACCGCGTCGATCTACCCGCTCGTGCTCCCCGAGACCGGCGGCGACGTCGCGGCGCAGCTCGCCGCGGCGGAGCGGGAGGCCGGCGCCCAGCTCGACGGGTTCGAGCTGGTGGTGAAGGAGTGATCGTGCTCGGGGGTTCGGCTTCGAACCGCGTGATCGCCGCGGTCGAGATCGCCGTGTGCGTCATCGTCTTGGCCCTCGTCGTCCTTCTCGTCGGCGAAATGGCCTACGCGAGCTCGTTCTCCGTCGACAGCCTCGACGTCATGAGGGTGTTCAGCGACGACGAAACCGTGGCCGTTTCCCGCCTTATGAAGAATCTACACGAAGGCGATCTGGACCCTCGCGGGTTCTACAACTACGGATACGTTTACAACAGCCTCGGTTTCCTGGCGCTCAAGCTCACGTCTTCGCTTGGGCTCGCGGGCATCAGCGTTCCCTCGGTCGCGATCTGCCTTCGGCTGATCTCAATCGCGGCTTTCGCCATGTGCGGTGTCATCCTGTTCCTCACCGTGAAGGAGCTGGGGATGAGGAAGCACGTCGCCTTTGCGTTCTCCTTCCTTTTCCTCATTTTCAACGACTTCGTTCATTGGGGCTGGCACATCCACCCGGACGTGTTGCAGACGCTGTTCATCTTGCTGTCGGTCTACTCTTTGGTGAGGATCCGGGGTTACTGGCGCTCCATCGTCGTCTCCTCGCTGTTTCTCGGCTTGGCGTTCGGCACCAAGTACTCGGGGATTTTCGCCCTCCTCGTCCCGTTGGGTGTCGTCGTGTTGAGATCGCTGGACGCTTCGGCCGAGAGAGGGAAGTCGAAGGTGGTCGGGAGGATTCTGTTTTCGATCCTCCTGATCTGCGCCGTCTTCGTCGCGGCTTGGCTGTTGGCGAACCCTCATGTCGTAGAGAACCGCAGCGAGCTCATCAAAGATCTGCTCTACGAGAAAGGCCATATTTCGAGGGGACACAACGCGTCGTCGTCGACGGACGGGCTTCTCTGGCTCGGGGTGCTGGTCGGCGAGTCCTCCATTTGGGCCATTCTGCTTCTGGCGCTCGGATCGTTCGCCACCGTGTTCGTTTTGTCGCGCGCGGCTTACCGGCGAGCGAGGGATGACGTCGCGCGTGTCGAATCCAAAATGGATCGAGGGCAGGGATTCGTTTTCGTTCTGCTGATCTATTGCGTCGCCGCGATCGCTTATCTGTTCTTCTCGGTGAACATGCGGGCACCTCGATTCCTTTTTCACGTTTGGCCGGCGATCGTGGTGGTCAGCGCCTGGGGAACATCGAAATTATTGATGAATTACGGGGGGGGGGGGCGGTTCGTCGGTGCGGCCCTCTCGGTTCTCGTGCTTGTGGTCTGCGTTCCAATCTACGGGAAGGCTCTCAGACAGCTGGGTGATGAAGTCGATGGGAAGCAGCACAGCCAGTACATCGATGCCGGTCGATGGATGGAAGATCACTACGACCCGAACACGAAGATCTTGGCCGGCTTCTACAGCTACGTCCCGAAGGATCGCTTTCGGCGTGGAATCGTTTCCTATGTCGTGGACTTGAAAATGATCGAGAGAATCAAGCCCGACGTTATTGTGTACAACAAAGACATTCCCGGGAGATTCATCTGGAAAAAGGAGGGAACCGCGCTGGCGGACAGGGAGTTCGTCGAGCGGAAAATGGACAAGTCCGAGTCGCACCAGAAGGCGATGGCCTATCTCTTGTCCGAAGAGAGCGAATACCAGATAGTTTACGAGAAACCGGACATCATGATTTTCGAAAAGAAGAATTCCAACAGGCGCCTCCCTTGAGTCCCTTCCGTCCCTTGGGTCCCTTTGGTCCCTTGCAGCGGCGCAACAAAGAGAAGCGACACAAGCGACCCAAGGGACGGAAGCGCCCGCCGCCTTGCGCGAGCTCCCCGCGAAAGATACCTTCCTGGAAACGGCCTATTGCTCGGGGGAACCGAATGAACAACGGCGACGAGAACAACTTTTGCGGATCGCGGGATCGCGTTTCTCTAGTGTTCGCAGCGCTGCTCCTCGCGTGCGGCTGTTCCGGCGAAGGCGGCGCGGGGAGCGATCTCCCGACGACCGACACCATCGAGCAGTGGGGGATCACATGGACGTTCGATGACCCGGTCCCGTACGGGCAGTTCGCGAACGGCGACTACTGGGTCATCGGCCCGCTGACCGTCGAATCCGTGACGCCCGCGTTCGACGGCGCGCACCACGGGCTCGAGGTGAACCCCGCGGACATCGTCGCCCAGGGGTTCGACGCGCGCGTCGCGGACTTCGACGCGGCCCGCGTGCCCGCGCTGCCGTACGAGGCGCAGCCCGGCGAGTCGCTCGTCAAGGCGATCTCCCTCGAGCCGCTCGACGACGCGGCGTGCCGCCCGTGCCTGCGGACCGCGGCCGTGCTCACGGTGCTCGCCGAGGCGCCACCGGATCTCGGGGCGACGGTGTTCCGGCCGCCGTACTTCGGCGCGGGCAAGCCGCTCTACTCGACGAACGATCTGCGCCGGGAGATCTTGCCCGCGTACGCGCCCACGCCGAGCGCGCCGGCGCTGGCGGACGTCCTCGCCCGGTTCGCGCGCGTGCACCTCGAGCACAAGCAGGGGTGGACCGGCGCGTTCCTGCACCCGACCGAGAACATGGCCGAGTACGGCTCGAGCGTCTCGATCGAGAACGCGGAGGGCGCGCTCCGCCTCATGCTCGACGATCCGCCCGCGGACAAGACCGAGCTGCTCGTCGCGTACGTGCAGCTCGGCATCGACCTCTTCCACATGCTCGAGGGCGGGCAGACGTGGCCCGCGAACGGCGGCCACGGAGAGGGGCGCAAGCTGCCCGTCGCGTTCGCGGCCGCGCTCCTCGACGACGCGGCGATCCGGGACGCCGTGTCCGGCGCGGGCCCGGAGGCGTTCGGCGAGAACGGCGGGATGTACGACTCGGACGCCGCGGGCGGCGTGCTGTGGGGCCAGGGCGACTACAGCGAGGAGATGTACTGGCAGAACCTCGTGTTCGACACCGGCTCGCGCACCCTCTCGGACCCGTACCGCATGATCGACGGCGGCCACCGCCCGGGGTGGGGCTACCAGTTCTGCTGCACGACGATGCCTTACAAGGCGAATGCGACGGCCGCGATCCTCATGCCCGAGATCGAGGCGATGTGGAGCTTCGACCCGTTCTTCGGGTACGTCGACAGGTGGGTCGCCGCGGGAGCGTGGTCGCAGCCGGATCCGTGCGCGCCGCCGCGGGGCGTTTGCGCGGGCGGCGACAACCCGGGCGCCGCGTGCACCACCGCCACGGAGCCGCTCGTCTGCACCGGCGAGGAGGCGTTCTGCGACGCGTCCGCGAGCTGGGAGGCGGAGTACGGCGTGCTCTGGGGCCCGGACGGGGAGGGCGGCTGCATCCTCGACACGGACGAGAGCGACGGCACGGGCCGCTTCCCGCACCTGCACGGCACGAACGTGGACGACGGCTACTACCAGAGCGCCCTCGCCGAGGAGCTGTGGGACGCGTACCGCTGAGCGCCGCGGAGGCTACCCGCGAGCCCCGCCCCGTCACTCGAACGAGTCGCCGAACTTGGTGCCGCGCTTGCCTTCCTTGAGCGTCGCGCCGGCCGCGTCCTTGGGCGCGGGCGCCGCCGCGGTCGCGGGGGCGGGAGCGGCCTCCGCCTTCTTCGCGTGGGATCCCTTGGAGCCCTTCTTGGAGCCGGGCTTCTCCTCGGGCTGGAGCGAGACGGCGACCTCGCGATCCTCGGACGGCGCGATCATCGTGGCGAACGCCGCGTACCCCGGCGCCCGGACCTCGAGCTTCACGAGCGCGGCCTTCGGCTCCACGGAGAAGGGGTTCATCGGGACCGCGGCGCCGTCGAACAGGATCTCGGCGCCCTCGGGCGCGCCGACGACGTGGATGCTGACGACCCGCGACAGGGCGGGCTCGGCCGGGGGCGGCGCGGCGGGAGCCTCTGCGGGCGCCCCGACGGGAGCCGCGGGGAGGGCGACCGGCACGACCGGCGCGTCGGTCCCTTTGAGGAGGAAGAACGCCACGGCGGCCACGACGAGGAGCGCCGCCGCGACGAGCGTGCCGACAAGGGCCGGGCGGGGCCCCTTCTTCGCCGCGGTCCCGGACCAGGCGCCGGGTGTCGCCTTGGCCATCTGCGACAGCACGCGGGACGCGGACGAACCGCCCCCGCCGCCGACCGCGCCTCCGAGATCACCGCTCGCCACGCCGCCGTGCAGCTGCGTGCCGAGCACCGACATCCCGCTCTCGCGCTCCCGGTACGCCGCCAGCCCCTTGAACGCCTCGAGCATCTCGATCGCGGTCTGGCTCCGCGCGGCCGGGTCCTTCTCGAGCTCCTTGAGCACGAGCGCCTCGGCGTCGGCCGGGATCTCCGGGTTCAGCTCGCGCAGCGGCCTCGGTGCCTCCGTGAGCACGTGGATGAGCAGCGTGTTGTAGTTGTCGCCCGTGAAGGGGAGCGCGCCGGTCAGCATCTGGTACAGGATCACGCCCATCGAGTAGATGTCGGTGCGGTGATCCACGGCCTGATCGCCGCGCGCCTGCTCGGGCGACATGTACGCCGGCGTGCCGAGGAGCGACCCGGTCTGGGTGAGCTTGGTGCTCCCGGTCGTGCCGGAGAACTTCGAGATGCCGAAGTCGATCAGCTTGACCGTCGGCAGGCCTCCCGGATCGCGGCACAGGAAGATGTTCGCCGGCTTCAGATCCCGGTGGACGATCCCCTTCCCGTGCGCCGCGAAGAGGGCGTTGAGCGCGGGCTCCAGGATGCCGCACGCGGCCGCGAGGCTCAAGGGGCCGGTGCGCGCGAGCATGCCTTCGAGGTCCTCGCCCTCGAGGTACTCCATGACGATGTACGGCTCGTTCGCCGGCGTCACGCCGACGTCCATGATGTCGATGATGTTCTTGTGCCCGATCGCCGCCGCGGCCTGCGCCTCGCGATAGAAGCGCTTCAGCACCTCCTCGTTGGCGGCGAACTCGGCGTGCAGCATCTTGATCGCGACGCGCTTGCCGACGATCGCGTGGCGACCCTCGTACACCGCGCCCATGCCGCCGCGCCCGAGCAGCCGGTCCACCCGATACCTGCCGTCGAGCACCCGACCGGAGTAGTCTTCGTGTTCCGTCATCGCCTGCACGCTCGCTTCGAGGATACGGGTCGCGGGCCCGCTCCGCAAGGCGATCGTCGCGGATCCGCCCGGGCCACGCGGCCACGGCGGCGTTGACCGCGCCGGGGTCGGACCGTATGGTGGGCCGATGCGGCTCGCCCGACACTACCTCGATCTCGCCGGTCTCGGCGCCGCGAAGCGCGTCGTGTCGATCGGCAACTTCGACGGCGTCCACGTCGGCCACCGCGCGGTGCTCGCCGCGGCGCGGGCGGAGGCCGAGAGGAGGGGCGTCGAGCTCGCGGTGCTCACCTTCGAGCCGCACCCGGCCGAGCTGTTCGGCAGGGCGAAGCCGCGCATGCGGCTCGCGGATCCCGAGCAGAAGACCGCGCTGCTCGCCGCGTGCGGCGTCGATCTCGCCCTCTTCCAGAGGTTCGACGCGGAGTTCGCGGCGCTCTCCCCGGACGCCTTCACGGCCGAGGTGCTGGTGGGGGCGCTCGGCGCGGTGTGCGTCGTGATCGGCGCGGGGTTCCGGTTCGGCGCCGGGCGCGGCGGCGACTTCGCGTCGCTGCGGGCGGCGGGCGCGAGGCTCGGGTTCGAGGTGATCGCGGCGCCGCTCGTGACCGACGGGGGAGAGGGCGTCTCCTCGACGCGAATCCGCGCGGCGCTGCTCGCGGGAGAGGTCGCTTCGGCGCGCCGGCTCCTCGGGCGGCCCTACGCGGTGGAGGGCGACGTCGTGCACGGGCGCGGCGAGGGGGAGGGGCTCGGCTTCCCGACGGCGAACGTGGGCGGCGTCCGCGTGCTCTTGCCGCGGTCCGGGATCTACGCCGCCCGCTGCACGGTGCGCGGGGCGGTCCGGCCGGCGGCGGTGTACCTCGGCGATCGCCCCACGCTGGGGCACGGGCTCTCGCTCGAGGCGCACCTCCTCGACTTCGACGGCGATCTCTACGGGGACCGGATCACGATCGCGTTCGTGGATCGGGTGCGCGGCGACATGCGGTTCGACGACGTGGACGCCCTGCGCGCGCAGATGACGATCGACGTCTCGCGGATCCGTTCCATCTTGGAGGCCGACCGTGGCTGACCTGCTCGACGCGCGGGCGCCGTTCGACACCGCGGCGATGGCCGAGATCCTGCTCGGGCAGGGGCTCGTGCGCGAGGCCGCGGAGGTGATCGAGCGGCTCGGGCGCGGCCGCGGGGAGGATCCCCGCGTGGCGCTCCTCCGGGGGAGGCTCGCGGAGAAGCTGGCGCGGGGCGAGGCGGCGCAGGTGCGGATCCCGGAGACGGGCTCGGATCTCGTGGTGCTCGCCCCCGTGGCGGGGACGCTGCGCGTGACCTGGGAGCTCGGGGACGCGGGGCTCGCGATCGCCAAGCGCCGCGTGCGCTACTCCGGGCACGCGGTGATCCGCCTGTTCACGGCGACCGTGGGTCCGCGCGGCGTGCGCAGGGCGCTCGTCGACTTCGAGATCGAGCACAAGGCCGGGCGCGTCGATCTCGGCGGGCTGCCGCGGCCGGCGGTCCACGTCGCGGCGGTCGGGTTCCTCGGGCGCAACGGCGCGTTCGTGCCGCTCGCGCGCTCGGCGCCCGTCTCGGTGGCGCCGTGAAGATCCGCTTCGACCCCCCGGGCGATCCGTTCCACGTCGTGCTCGTGAACCCCGAGATCCCGCAGAACACGGGCAACATCGCGCGGATGTGCGCCGCGACCGGAGCCGTGCTGCACCTGGTCGGCGAGCTCGGCTTCGACACCGACGAGAAGGCCGTGCGCCGCGCGGGGCTCGACTACTGGCACCTCGTCCGCGTCGTCGAGCACGTCGACTTCGACGCGTGTCTCGCCGCGCTCGGCGGGCCGGCGCCGCTCCTCTTCGCCACCTCCGCGACGCGGAGCTACCTGGAGGCACCGTACGCGCCGGGCGCGGTGCTCGTGTTCGGCCGGGAGAGCGTCGGCCTGCCCGACGACCTGCTCGAAAGGTACGCGGAGCGGCAGTACGGCATCCCGATGCGCCGGGGGTCGGTGCGCTCCTTGAACCTCGCCAACGCGGTCGCGATCACCCTCTTCCGGGGGCTCGAGGCCGTCGGCGCGTTCCGCGCGCCGTTCCTGGAGTGAGCCGTGCGGCGGCTGTGCGCGCTCGTCGCTCTCACGCTCCAACCCGCGGGCTGCGGCGACCGGGCGCCCGCGCCCGTCGTGATCGCGCAGACGGCGCCCGCGGAGGCGTCGAACGGCGCGGCCGGGGGAGCGGTGGAGGTGCTCGTGGCCCGCGACGCGGCCGCGGCGCTCGCGGCGCTCCACGACGCGATCTCGGGCGGCGGCGATCCGTCCTCCCTCGCGGCGGCATACGCGCTCCGGCTCGGCGTCAAGCACGACCCCGACGCGGTCGCGGCCGCGATCCGGCGCGGCGCGGGCAGCGAGGACGATCTCGTCGCGGCGCTCTGCTGGCGCTGGCTCGCGAGGGGCGATCTCGGCGCGCCGCCGGCGTTCCGCGGCGGGAAGGACGCGGATCCCGCGGTCGCGGCGCTCGCGGCGGCCGCGTTCGTTCGGCTCGGGCTCACGCCCCCTCCGCCGCTCGCGGGGGCGCTCGGCCTGCCCGAGGGGGTGCCGGCGGATCGGGATCCGCCGCCGCCCGAGGCGCGCGTCGAGCTCTACACCCGCGCCGCGCTCCCGTACGACGACGGGCCGCTCGCGCTCGCGGTCGCGTTCGTCGAGGCGCGGCGGGAGCGGTGGGCGGAGCGCGGACCGGGGCGGGATCCCCGGTTCGCCGCGGCGGGGCTTCGCGCCGCGCTCGTCACTGCGATAGACGGCGACGCGGCCGCGCTCGCGCGCCTCGAGGCGACACCGCGGGTCGCCGATCCCCTGTACAGCGGGCTCGCCGCGCGGCTCGCGTCGCCGCTCGCGGGGACGCCGCTGCCGCTCCTGCGCGGCGCGATCGTCCAGGGGGATCCGCGGATCCGGATCGACGCCCTCCGGGCGCTCGCGATCGCGGCGCGGCCGCCGGAGGCCGGGGATCTCGGCGCGGCCGCGTCGGCGCTCTCGAGCGGCGATCCGGCGACGCGCGTCGAGGCGGCGCGGACGTACCTGCTGCTCGCGGCGCGCGCTACGGAGTGACGGGGTTCAGGGGTTCGATCAGTCGATCGGGGGCGGGTTGCAGCCGAACGACGCGCTCACCGTGGACCAGTTCAGATCCTTCAGCATGGCGCACGCCTCGGGGCACAGCTCGATCTCGGTGCACTGTTCGAGGGTGTATTCGTCGAGATCCTCGAGCTCCGCGTCGATCCCCAGCCAGCGCCAGCCGAACGGGCCGGTCACCGGGACCTCGCCCGTGCAGTCCGGGGCGTACATGAGCTGCACGTCGTCGCCCACCTCGACCGGGATGCCCTTCACGGTCACCTTGTCGCACGCCTTGGCCACGGGCGTGTACGGCGGCTCGGGCGAGCTCTCGGGGATGTCTTCCCAGGTGACCGTGAACGTACACGCGATCGCCTCGCCGGTGATCTCCTCGAGGGCGGTCGTCAGCGACGTCGAGTCCGTGGCCGGGTACCAGAGCTCCGGCGTCGCCGGGATGTCGATGGGGGCCTCGAGGCCCCCGCTCGCGTAGTAGGCGATCCCCTGCATGACGTCCTCGAACTCCGCCACGCCCGTGCCGACGCCGATGACGAACGTCTTGATGCCCTCCGCCGCGAGGTGGAGCGCGGCGTTGTACGCGCACACGTCGTCCAGGCACTGCTCGGGGAAGTAGACCTCGCCGCCGATGTCGGACGAATCGCACGAGCCGATGTCGCCGTCGGGGTTGCAGTTCGGCGCGCCGTCGGTCGCGAGCAGCACGAACTTCGGCTGGTCGTCGAGCTCCGCCGGGAAGCCGTCGGTGTAGTACTCGAGCGCCCACTCGAGCGACTTGCACGCCGGCGTGCCGCCGCACTGGCCCACCGCGCTGAGCGCCGCGTCGATCGAGTCGTAGTTGTCCGGGCCGACCGGGACGATCGGCGCGTCGAAGGAAGGCGTCGACTCCTCGTCGTTGGCCGGGACGCACTCGTTCTCGTGCCCCACGCCGCCGCCGGCCGGGCACGACATCGACGGGAACACCGCGAGGCCGAAGTTGATGAGCCCGGTTTCGGTCTCGGTCTCGACGATGTCGCGCAGCGCGAGCGCCGTGACCTCGGCGTAGGTCGCGTCGCCGATCTCCGACGAGAACATCGAGTGCGACCTGTCGAGCAGGATGAGCATGTTGATAGGGTTGTACTCGACCTCCCACGGGAGCTCGGCGCACTCGTCGGTGTCGCCGTCGGAGTCGCCGTCGGTGTCCGAGTCCGAATCGGAATCGGTATCCGAGTCGGTGTCCGAATCGGAGTCGGTGTCGGAATCGGTGTCGGAGTCGGTGTCCGAGTCCCCGTCCAGGGTTCCGCCGCCGCCGCCGTCGTCGCTGCAGGCGGGCGCGAGCGCCACGACGCAAAGCAACAAGCTCATGACCGTCAATGTTTTTGCCATTCTGTGACCTCCCTTGGACCCGAGCGCCGTTTCCGCGCGAACCGCGACGCGCCGCGCACCTTTGATCGAGAGTGTGCAGCCGTGCTGGATTTCGCTCACTTCGACATTTTAGTTTAAACTCATTGTCGGTTTTACGACAATCACAGAAAAAAAGGTCGGGCACCCGATGTCGCGCGTAACTCTCGGTATCGAAACGCTTCTTTCCCAGAAGAAATCCTGGATCGCCGGGCGTCGCCTCGGGCTGGTCGCGCACCCCGCGAGCGTGGACGGGCGGCTCGAGCACACCCTCGAGCTGCTCGCGGCGGCCGGGGCGGACGTCCGCGCGCTCTTCGGACCGGAGCACGGCTTCGCCGGCGAGGCGCAGGACATGGTCCCCGTGGGCGGCGAGAGCCGCGGGCCGAAGGGGCTGCCGCTCACGAGCCTCTACGGCGCGACCGAGGCGACGCTTTCGCCCGCGCCCGACAGGCTCGCTCGGCTCGACGCGCTCCTGATCGATCTCGCCGACGTCGGCGCCCGCTACTACACGTTCGCCTGGACCGCGGTGCTCTGCGTGCGCGCCTGCCACCGCGCCGGGATCGACGCCGTCGTGCTCGATCGCCCGAACCCGCTCGGCGGCGAGGCGATCGAGGGGGCGCCTCAGCGCGACGGGTTCCTCTCCTTCGTCGGCCTCGCGCCGATCCCGAACCGCCACGGCATGACGATCGGCGAGATCGCGCGGTTCGCGTCGCGCGCGGAGGGGACGTCGGATGCGCTCACGGTGGTCGAGATGGCGGGCTGGCGGCGCGGGATGTGGCTCGAGGACACGGGCGCGCCGTGGGTGATGCCGTCGCCGAACATGCCGACCCCGGACACGGCGCTCGTCTACCCCGGTGCCTGCCTGCTCGAGGCGACGTGGGCCTCGGAGGGCCGGGGCACGACGCGCCCGTTCGAGCTCGTCGGCGCGCCGGGGATCGCGCCCGAGGATCTCGCCCGGCGCCTCGAGGCGGAGCGGCTCCCCGGCGTGCGCTTCCGGCCGACCTCGTTCCGACCCACGTTCCACAAGCACGCGGGGCGCTCGTGCGGCGGCGTGCAGATCCACGTCACCGACCGGCGCGCGTTCCTCCCGTACAGGACCGGCGTCGCGCTGCTCGTGGCGCTGAAGGCCGTCGCCGGCGACGCCTTCGCGTGGCGGCGCGAGGCGTACGAGTTCGTCGCGGACGTGCCGGCGATCGACCTGCTCGCCGGGGGCGAAGAGATTCGGCTGGGCGTGGAGGCGGGCCTGTCGACCCGCGAGCTCGCCGCCACGTGGGAGGCGGGCGAGCGGCGCTTCGCGGACGAACGACGCGAATTCCTTTTTTACGCGTAACGGATACACTGGGGCCATGTCGGCGCCGAACCCCCTCAAGGACAAGGTCGCGGTCGTCACCGGCGCGTCGTCCGGGATCGGCCGGGCCGTCTCGTTCGCGCTCGCCAAGGAGGGGATGAAGCTCGCGATGGTGGCGCGGCGCCTGGACGCGCTCGTCGAGATGGAGCACGAGGTCGAGGCGCGCGGCGGCTCGGCGTTGGCGCTCGCGGTGGATCTGCGCGACGAGTCGCAGATCCAGTTCGCGTTCTCGGCCATCAAGCGCGAGCTCGGCGGGGTCGACGTGCTCGTCAACGCGGCCGGCCTCGGCCACAAGGCGCCGCTCGTGAGCGGATCGACGGAGCACTTCCGCGAGATGCTCGAGGTGAACGTGCTCGCGCTCGCCGTCGTGACGCGCGAGGCGGTCCGCGACATGCGCGAGCGGAAGGTCGCGGGCCAGATCGTCCACGTCTCGTCGCTCTCCGCCCAGCGCGTGCAGGCCGGCGCGGGGATGTACGCCGCTACGAAGCACGCGGTGCGCGCTCTCACCGAGGGGCTCCGGCAGGAGCTGCGCGCGCTCGACCTGCCGATCCGCGTCGCGTCGGTCAGCCCGGGCGACACGGAGACGGAGTTCGTGGCGCGGATGCTGCGATCGAAGCAGGCGGCCGCGGACGCGAGGCCCGCGTACAGGCAGCTCGACGCGGACGACGTCGCTGAGGCGGTGCTCTACATCCTCAGGACGCCGCCGCACGTCGCGGTGCACGACGTCCTGCTCCGCCCGATAGGCCAGCCGGACTGAGCGTCACGCCGCGCGGGACGCCGCGCGCTTGAAGTGGATCCAGAACCAGGCGCACAGCGCGAGCATGCCGAGCGCCACGAGCTGGCTCGTCGACAGCCCGAGCAGCCCGCCCCGCTCGTCGCGGCGGATGAACTCCACCGCGAACCGCGCGATCGCGTAGAGCGACATCGCGACGACGAACACCTGCCCGTCGAACCGCTTGCGGGGGTGGACCACGAAGTAGACGAACGCGGCGATGGCGAGCGCCGAGAGCGCCTCGTAGAGCTGGGTCGGGTGCACGGCGAGCGACTCGACGCGGTAGGTGTCGAGCAGCCCCTCCTGCCACTGCGCCCGCGACGCCGCGGAGCCGGGCGGGAAGCGCACCGCGAAGGGCAGCTCCGAGCGCGCGCCGAAGCAGCACGACGCGAGGAAGCACCCCATGCGGCCCCACACGAGGCCGAGCGAGATCGTGAACCCCGCCATGTCGCAGATCTTTCCGGCCGGCCAGCGGTGGCGCCGGATGAACCAGATCGAGAAGAGCGCCGCGGCGATGAAGCCGCCGTAGTACGCGAAGCCGCCGGCGGTGACGTCGAGCGCCGCGAGGCAGTTGCTCTGAACGGGGTGGCACACGCCCTCGGCCGCGTCCCACGCGCCGCGCAGGACCGCGGTGCACTCCCGCTCGTCCACGTGCCAGTCGACCTTCGACGGATCGAGGCAGACGTTGACGTAGTCCCAGAAGTGGCCGTCCGCGAAGATGTGGAGCAGGCGCGAGCCGACGATCCCCCAAAGGAACATCAGGATGCCGAAGTCGACCATCTTGCCGCCGTCGAGCCCGTTGCGCACGGCCCACCGCCGCGCGAGGAAGATGACGATGACGAAGCCGGCGACGAGCATGGTCGTGTAGGCCGGGAGCCTCAAGTCCAGGCCGAAAAGCGCGATGTCGAAGCCGGAGTGCATGCGGGACCGCTGCTCAGCAGCCGCGCCCGAGGCGGTAGAGGTCGAGCCCCGCGCGATCCGCGAGCTCCTCGAGCAGCTGCAGCTCCTTGCGCACGAGCTTCTGGAAGTGCCGGTACCGCTCCATCTTGCCCTCGGCGGCGTAGAACAGGGAGCGCTCGATGTTCTCGAGCACGAGCAGGAAGTGCGGGTGGAGCGTCGCGTACTCCTTCGAGGGGGTCATCTGCTCGGCCTCGGCCGCGTTCGCCGCCGCCATGGTGTGGGCGTACCTGATCAGCGCCCGATCCCCGAGGTGCTTGCGCGCGAGGTCGTCGATCCGCTCGGCGATCTCCATCATCGCGACGAACCGCGCCTCATACTCACGCTTCGTCTCCGCCCGCGCACCGGCGACCCAGGCGCCCGTGATCGCCAGCGCCAGCACCGCCGCAACCGCATGCCGCGTCATCGCTCGCCTCCCTCGGCCGCCGCTTCGCGCAGGGCGTTGCGCGCCGCGTCCTTCTCGGCCTCCTTCTTGCTGCGCCCCCGGCCGCGCGCGACCACCGCGTCGTCGAGCAGGATCTCCACCTCGAACTCCTTCTCGTGCTCCGGGCCGCTCGTGGCGACCACGTGGTACGACGGGGTCCCGCCGCCGCCCGCCTGCAGCCGCTCCTGCAGCACGGTCTTCACGTCCGGCCCCACCGCGCCGCTCGCCGCGTCCTCGAGCGCCTCGCCGAGCAGGCCGCGCACCGCTTCCTGCGCCGCGCCGAGCCCGCCGTCGAGGTACACCGCGCCGACCATCGCCTCGACCGCGTCCGCGAGGATAGACGGTTTCTCGCGGCCGTTGTTCTTTTCCTCGCCCCGGCCGAGCCGGAGCGCCTCCCCGAGGCCGAGCTCTCGGGCGACGCCCGCGAGCGTCGCCTCGTTGACGAGCGCGGCCCGCCACCGCGTGAGCTGGCCCTCGGACGCGCCCGGCGCGAGCCGCATGAGCGCGTCGGCCACGATCATCCCGAGCACCGCGTCGCCGAGGAACTCGAGCCGCTCGTTGTGCGACGCCGCCTCCGGGTGCTCGTTCTGGTACGACCGGTGCGTCAGCGCCTCCTCGACCAGGTGCGGGTCGCGGAAGGCGTGGCCGATCCTCGGGATCCCCGTTACGACCGGGTGCTCTTCTTCGTGCGTCGTCACCGCGCCGTCCCTCCGTCTCGTCGCACGGGAATACCCCAAACGAAACGATGTTTACAGAGTGTACGCCATCTACTATGGATTTGGCGCGATTTGGGACACGTCATGACCACGAACCCCGCCGAAGGCGGCGGCGCGACGGCGCCGCGCGGAAAGCCCCTCCTCGTCGCGATGCTCGTGCTCGCGGTGATCGGGACAGGAGTCGCCGCGCACCTGACGCAGATCCACTACTACACGCACACCGATCCGGCGTACCACTCGGTCTGCGCCGTGAGCGAGACCGTGAATTGCGAGACCGTGGCCGAGTCGACGTACTCGGTGTTCCTGGGCCTCCCGATTTCCGTCTGGGGGCTCTTCTGCTACGCGCTCGCCGCGGCGCTCGCGATCCTCGGCCTCGCGACGAGATCGCGCCTCCACCCGGCCTGGCCGCGGGGTGCGCTCTTCTGCCTGGCGGCTGCTGCGCTCGCGGGGTCGGCGATCCTCGCGTATCTCTCGTTCTTCCGGATCGACTCGATGTGCATCTTCTGCATGACGCTGTACGGCGTGAACTCCGCGCTGTTCGCGGTGGCGACCGCTCTCGCGGTGAAGAGCGGACGCTCGCCGGTCGCGCTCGTCGCCGCGGATCTCGCGGCTGCGCTCCGCCGCCCCGCCCAGGCGCTCGCCCTCGTCGCGATCTTCGGCGCCGGCGTCGCCGTGGCCGAGCTGCTCGTGCCGCCGTACTGGGTCCACCTCGGCTGGAGCGATCTGCCGGCGCTGCCGACCGGCGTCGACGCGGAGGGCCACCACTGGATCGGCACCGAGAAGCCGACCGTCATCGTGACCGAGTTCAGCGACTACGAGTGCCCGCACTGCCGCCGCGCGCACAGGAACGCCCGCCAGATGGCCGCGCGGTACCCGGACGCGGTCCAGCTCGTGCACCGCCACCAGCCGCTCGACCAGGCGTGCAACCCGGCGCTGGCCAAGCCGTTCCACAGGCGGGCGTGCGAGTTCGCTCGCGCGGCCGAGTGTGCCGGCGAGCAGGGCGAGTTCTGGGCGATGAACGATGCGCTCTTCTCGGTGCAGGACCAGGTGCGCGCGGCCGACGTCGAGCTCGACCGTCTCGCCGTGGGGATCGGGCTCGACCGCTCGAGGTTCCGGGAGTGCCTCGACTCCGAGGCGCCGCGCCGCAGGATCGCCGCCGACGTCGCCGATGCCAAGCGGCGACACGTGTCGGGCACGCCGACGTTCTTCATCGGCGCGCAGGCCTACCCGGGCGGGTTCCCGCAAGAGATCCTGGACGCCGCGGTGGAGGCCCGGGCGAAGAGGTAGGGTTCACCTCGATCAGATGCACTCGCCGTCGGTGCAGGTGCCGGTCGTGCACAGGGGGCCCGCGCCGCAGCCGCGCGAGCAGATGCAGATCGCCGACGTGTAGTTGTCCAGGTCGCAGCTGATCTGCTCGTCCCAGGCGATGTCGCACGTCAGCGCATAGCCCTCGTTGTTGTAGGCCAGATAGCACTCGCCGCCGGCGTCCTGGCAGATCTCGGTGCACGTGTTCTGGTACGCGTTGTGAGCGATCGTGCAGGTCGTCGTCGTGCCCCCGCAGTCGAGGTAGTCGCCGATGTCGTCCGTGTACGTGACGTTGCACTCGGGGAGGCCCGGCGCGCAGTTCGTGCCGCACTCGTCGTTCACCGCCGCGAGGCACCAGTAGTCCCACGCCCCGCTACAGCAGTACTCGTCCGCGGCGCAGACCGACGTGACGCACTCGTTGCAGCCGCTGACGAGCGCCTCGCCGAGCTCGCACTCGTCGTGCGTGCACGTGTCGGTATCGGAATCGGAATCGGTGTCGGTATCGGCGTCGGTATCGGTGTCGACATCGGTGTCGGTGTCGACATCGGTGTCGGTGTCGCTATCCACATCCGTATCCGAATCGGAGTCGGTGTCCGAATCCACGTCGGAATCGGTGTCCGAATCCGAGTCCGCGTCGGTGTCGGTGTCGGTCCCGCCGTCGAACGAGTTCGGCGGTGAGTCGCCGCAGGCCTGGACCAGGGCAGCGAGGGCGGCGGACAGCAAGATGACGGTGACCTTCTCGATGTTCATGGCGGTCTCCTTTTCGCGTGTCAGGGCCACATGATACCGCGTACCGGCCCGGCGCGCACGGCGACTTTTGTCGCGCCCTGTGCTAGGGTCGCGGCGACATGGCCGTGATCGTCCAGAAGTACGGCGGCAGCTCGGTGGCCGACGTCGAGAAGCTGCGCAAGGTGGCGCGGAAGGCCTGCGCCTGCCGCGCGGAGGGGAACGATGTCGTCGTCGTCGTTTCCGCCATGGGCAAGACGACGAACCAGCTGCTCGCCCTCGCCAAGGAAGTGGCGGAGAACCCGCCGCGGCGCGAGCTCGACATGCTCCTGACCGCCGGCGAACGGATCACCGCGTCGCTCCTCTCGATCGCGATCCAGGAGCTCGGGCACGAGGCGATCTCGCTCACCGGCTCGCAGTGCGGCATCCTCACGAACGACCGGCACTCGGACGCCCGCATCATCGAGGTGCGGCCGGTCCGCGTCGAGGACGAGCTGGCCCGCGGCCGCATCGTCATCGTCGCGGGGTTTCAGGGCGTGAGCTACAAGCGCGAGATCACGACGCTCGGCCGCGGCGGCTCGGACACGACGGCGGTCGCCATGGCCGCGGCGCTCGGCGCCGTGCGGTGCGAGATCTACTCGGACGTCGACGGCGTGTACTCCGCGGATCCGAACGACGTCGCGGGCGCCCGGCACCTGCCGGAGCTGTCCTACGAGGAGATGCAGGAGATGGCGGTCGCCGGGGCGAAGGTGCTCCAGGAGACCGCGATCGAGTTCGCCAAGCGCGCCGGGATCGCGATCTACGCCCGGTCCGCGTTCGCGCCGGGACGGGAGACGGTCGTGCGGAGGTTCGCGCCGGGCGAGCACCACGGCGTTCGCGCTGTCGTCTCCGAGCGGGGCGTCGCGCTCGTGTCCTTCATCGCCGAGGCGGCGACCGAGTGCTTCCTCGACATCCTCGCCGCGACCGAGAGCGCGTACACGCCTATCAAGGAGCTCAGGCTGCAGTGCCCGGCGGGCCACCCGACCTGGGCCCGCGGCTCGTTCGTCGTCTCGACCGCGACGCTGCCGGACTGGGGCAGGACCAGGGCCGCGCTGCTCGCCGCGGGCGGCGGCAAGCTGGAGGTCGAGGAGGAGCTCGGCGCCGTGTCGCTCATCGGCGTGGGGATCAACCCGAACGCGTCGAACGTGAGCCGCGCCGCGCGGATCCTGGGCGAGATCGGCGCGCCGATCCTCGCGCTCTCGACGTCGGGCTTCCGCATCTCGTTCATCACGGAGAGCGGCCGGCTCGACGGCGCGGTCCGCGCACTGCACGCTGCGTTCATCGACGGCGATCACCCGGCGGCGTTCGTCGAGGCGGGCGCCTAGGAGGAGGGATCGGCATGCTCCCGCCGACAATTCTCATCGTCGACGACGAAAAGAACATCCGGCGCACGCTCGGGCTCGTGCTCGAGGGCGAGGGCTACGAGGTCCAGTCGTTCGGCACGGCCGAGGAGGGGATCGCGTTCCTCGAGGCCGAGGCCGCGGATCTCGTCATCCTGGACATCAAGCTGCCGGGCATGAGCGGCGTGGACGCGCTGCGCAAGATCCGCGAGTCCAAGGGTGCGTACCACGAGATCCCCGTCATCATGATCTCCGGACACGCGTCGCTCGCCGAGGCCGTCGACGCCGTGAAGATCGGGGCCACCGACTTCTTCGAGAAGCCGCTCGATCGCGACGGGATCCTCATCCGCGTGGCGAACTGCCTCAAGCAGCGGCGGCTCGTTCGCGAGGTCGAGGAGCTGCGCGCCGCGGTGGGCGAGCGCCATGAGATGATCGGCGAGTCGACCGTGATGCAGGAGCTGCTCGCGCAGATCCGCAAGGTCGCTCCGACCAAGAGCCGCGTGCTGATCACCGGCGAGTCGGGCACGGGCAAGGAGCTGATCGCCCGCGCCCTGCACCAGATGTCGCCGCGCGCGACTACGACGTTCATCAAGGTGAACTGCGCGGCGATTCCCGCCGAGCTCATCGAGAGCGAGCTGTTCGGCTACGAGAAGGGCGCGTTCACCGGGGCGCACGGCCGCAAGGCGGGCCAGTTCGAGCTCGCCGACGGCGGCACGCTGTTCCTCGACGAGATCGGCGACATGAGCCTGTCGGCCCAGGCGAAGGTGCTCCGCGTGCTCCAGTCCGGGGAGCTGACGCGCGTCGGCGGCCAGCGGCCGATCACCGTCGACGTCCGCGTGCTCGCGGCGACGAACCGCGATCTCGAGAGGGCCGTCGCGTCCGGCGCGTTCCGCGACGATCTCTTCTTCCGGCTCAACGTCGTGCCGCTCCGGGCGCCCGCGCTGCGCGAGCGCCTCACGGACGTCCCGCTCCTGCTCGACGCGTTCATCCGGCGGTTCTGCAAGGAGAACGGCTACAAGGACAAGCGGCTCGACGCCGAGGTGGTCCGCAGGCTCGCGGGCTATCCGTGGCCCGGCAACGTGCGCGAGCTGAAGAACGTCGCGGAGCGGCTCGTCATCATGAGCGGCGAGGCGATCACCGTCGCGGACCTGCCGGAGGCGATCGCCGGCACGAGACCCACGCCCGCCGTGCTCAAGATCGAGGGGTTGCGCCCGTCGTTGCGCGACTTCCGCGAGGCGGCGGAGCGCCAGTTCGTGCTCGAGACGCTCGAGGAGAGCGACTGGAACATCTCGCGGGCCGCCCAGATCCTCGGCATCGAGCGCACGAACCTGCACAAGAAGATCAAGATACACGGCCTGCGCCGCCGCGACGAATCCACGGTCATCCGGCTCGAGGACTAGGCGGAGGCCGTGGCGCGGGATCCCTGGTGGCGGGGCCGGCGCGGGGAGTGGTGGGTCGTCGCCCAGTTCGCCCTGTTCGCGCTGGTGGCGCTCGGGCCGCGGACGCTGCCCGGGTGGTTGCGGATCCCGGACGCGCTCGGCGTGCGCGCGGCGGGCGTCGCCCTCCTGGCGGCGGGGTTCCTCCTGATGCTCGCGGGGATCCTCAAGATCGGCGCGAAGCTCACCGCGCTGCCGCGCCCGGTCGACGGGGCGGTTCTCATCGTGAAAGGTCCGTATCGGATCGTGCGCCACCCCATGTACGCCGGCGCGATCCTGATGGCGTTCGGCTGGGCGCCGCTGTCGGGCGGCTGGCTGACGCTCGGCTACGCGGCGATCCTGTTCGTCTTCTTCGACCTCAAGACCCGTCGCGAGGAGAGGTGGCTCTGCGAGCGCTTCCCCGACTACGCCGCGTACCGCGAGCGGGTGCGCAAGCTGATCCCGTTCATTTACTGATCAGAACGCCGCGGACAGCGCGAGGGCCGCGCTACCCGTCCGCGGATCGACGTGCAACGTCGCAGTGATCTCGAACGGATCGAACGGCGCGCGGATCTCGTCCGCCCTGCGGAGCACCTTCTGCCGTTTCTTGCCGCGGAACCCGGAGATCAGGATGGGCACGCCGATGGCGATCGACGCGAGCCCGCCGAAGAACGTCCCGAGCCCCGTGCCCTTGGGGCCGAGATCGTTGTCCTCGTTCGCGTCGCCCTCGCCGTCGTCGTGATCCCCGAAGTCGCTGAAGAAGACGCTCATTCCGTAGGCGATTCCGTAGACGAACCCAGCGGCGCCAACCGCGACGAAGACGGCGCCCCAGACGATCCGACCGACGTACCGCCGGTACTTTCGCTCGGAGTACTCGGGCCCCTCCTCGGCGATCACCTCGTCGAGCAGCCGCAGCTCGTTCTGGTGGCGGCGCCAGCGCCGCTGCACGTCGCGGGGGCACGCGTACTGGCCGGATCGGATCGTGAGATCGCAATCGTAGGTCAGAGAGTCGGATGCGCCGTCTGACGCTCCCCACAGGAATTTCGGCGCGGGAGCCTCGGGGCTCGGCGGAACGATCTCCTGCGCAGCCGCAGACGAAGTCCACGCTACGAGGATCGCCGCAAGCAGCGGCATCGAGAGCCTGGTCATGCCAGCTCGATCCGCTCCTGCGGATCCGCGACGAACTCGCCGATCACGACCGCCGGGACGCCCTCGGCGCGCATCGCGGCGACGAGCGCGTCGGCCTTCTCGGCGTCGATCGCGAGGAGGAGGCCGCCCGAGGTCTGCGGATCGCAGACGAGGTCGATCGCGAACGGATCGACGCCGGGCGCCGGGCGCAGCGTCTCCTTCCAGTGATCGCGGTTGCGCTGGAGCCCGCCGGGGAGGAGCCCCATCGCGGCGTGCTCGCGCGCCTCCGTGAACGCGGGCAGCGCCGCCGCGTCGAGCCGCACGCCGAGGCCGGTCCCGCGGATCATCTCGTCCGCGTGGCCCACGAGGCCGAAGCCGGTCACGTCCGTGCACGCCCGCGTGCCGAAGCGCGCCGCCACGGCCGCCGCGTCCCGGTTCAGGCGCGCCATCGAAGCGACGACCTCGCGGATCGCCGCCGCGCCCGCCGCGCCCGCCTTGATCGCGGTGTTGACGATCCCGGTGCCGAGCGGCTTGGTGAGCACGAGCCGGTCGCCCGAGCGGGCGCCGGCGTTGGTCCAGACGCGATCCGGGTGCACGACGCCGGTCACCGACAGGCCGTACTTGAGCTCCGGATCGGTGACGCTGTGGCCGCCGACGAGCGCCACGCCCGCCTCGCGCAGCTTTTCGAGCCCGCCGCGGAGCGTCTCGCGCAGCACCTCGATCGCCATCTTCCCGGCCGGGAAGGTCACGATGTTCATCGCGCACAGCGGCCGGCCGCCCATGGCGTACACGTCCGAGAGGGAGTTCGCCGCGGCGATGAGGCCGAACTCGTAGGGGTCGTCTACCACCGGCGTGAAGAAGTCGACGGTCTGCACGAGGGCGAGCTCGTCCGTCAACCGGTACACGCCGGCGTCGTCCGAGCGCTCGAACCCGACCAGAACGTCCGGGTGGCGCTCGACGTGGAGACCGCACAACGCCGCGGCCAGGTCCCCTGGCCCGAGCTTGGACGCTCAGCCGGCGCCGGCCACGGTCCGCGTCAGATGGACTTTCTCCTTCTCGGTCATCCTCGTCCCCGCAGCCCGCTCAGGGCCGCACCACGCGATCCGCCGCGACGAGCCGCGACGCGATCTCGAACATGTTGGACACCTTCCCGACGCGCAGCTTCTCCTTGAGCCTGAAGAAGTCGAGGCACGTGCCGCAGACGAGCAGCTCCGCGCCCTCCGCCTCGAGCTCCGCGAGCGCGCCGACGAGCTCCGAGCCCTCGACCGCCAGCCTCACGCCGCCGTTCATGAAAAGGAGCGTCTTCGGCGGTGGCGAGAGGCTCTTCAGCGTCTTCACGAACGCGACCGTGAGCAGCCTCCCGAGATCGTCGTCGCCGTGGCCCACCGTGGCGGACGCGAAGAGCACCGCGACGTTCGCCGCCCCGCAGCAGGCCGGCGCCGCCGGAGGATCGCCGGGCGCCGCGGCCGCGCGCGCGTCCCGTTTCAGGATCACGCCGAAGTGGCCGCCGCGCTCCTCGAGCGCGACCTCGCAGCCGGTCATCCGCGCCATGCGCGCCACGTTCTCGGCTGACGCGTCGCTATCGACGAGCACCGTGATCTCCGCCGCGCCGGACTCGATGAGCGCCTTGCGCGCCCGCACCACCGGCTCCGGGCAGGCGAGGCCCCGGGCATCGATGATCTGCTGCTTCATGATGTCCACCTCCGAGCGAGGGATAGCATAGGACAGAAGGGACGGAAGGGACAGAAGGGACCGAAGGGGCGGTGGAACAAACCGCCCCTCGACCTCGTCTGTTCTCCAGGAGACTACGATGCCCGGACGCGCCATCACCCTCGCCCTCGCGCTGCTCGCCGTCGCGATTGCGCCGCTCGCGGTGCGGGGCGACGGGCCGAGCCCGTACCCGTGGCTCGAGGGCGCGCCCGGAGCGGACACGATCGCGACGCGGTTCGCGCCGCCCGAGGGCTCCGCACGGATCGCGGTTCCCGACGGGAGCTTCGGCGCGTGGCTGCGGAACCTCCCGCTCCTGCCCGGCAGGCCCGACGTGCTGCTCCACGACGGCACGCCCAAGGGGAACCAGCGCGCGCAGATCGCCGTCATCGACCTCGACGTCGGGAAGCGCGACCTGCAGCAGTGCGCCGACGCCGTGATCCGGCTGCGCGCGGAGTACCTGCGCCAAGCGGGCCGAGACCGCGACGTCTGCTTCCGCTTCACGAACGGCTCGCCGGCGTCCTGGTCGCGGTGGGCCGATGGGTATAGGCCCAGGAACGAGGGGAACCGGACGGCGTGGGCGAGGACCGCGAGGCCGGGCAGCGGCTACGCCTCGTTCCGCGGCTACCTGACCGCGGTCTTCCGGTAGGCGGGCACCGCGTCGCTCGAGCGGGAGCTCCGGCCCGTCGATCGCGTCGAGCCCGGCGACGTCTTCATCGAGGGCGGCTATCCGGGGCACGCCGTGATCGCGGTCGATGTCGTCGAGTCGCCGTCGGGCCGCGCCGTGCTCCTCGCCCAGAGCTACATGCCGGCGCAGCAGGTGCACGTGCTCGTGAACCCCGGCGATCCGGCGTCGAGCCCGTGGTACCGTTACGATCCGTCGTCGGCGCTGGAGACGCCCGAGTGGCGGTTCGACTCCGGCCGCGCCGCGCGGTTCTCGGATTCGGGCTGTCCGCTGCCACGCTGAAGCTCAGTCGTCCGGCTCGAACAGGTTGACGTCCACGACCCGCATGCGGGCCATGGCGAGGCGGTGCGCCTCCTCGACTTCCCCGACCGGGGCACCGCGCATGAGCTTGCGCAGCGCGCGTCTTTCCGCCGCCGCGCGGCGGAGCGCGTCCCGGCCGGTGGGATCGAGGTGGGCGAGCCGCTCGCTCCACGGGTTGTTGAGCGCCTTGCGCGACGCCTCGAGCGCCAGGGAGCGCCACCGCAGGAGCTCCTCCTGCGGGAGCGCGAGCCTGGACCGCTCGTCCACTCGGGAGATCGCCCGTTGCCAGGTGCCGCGCCTGAGGACGTCGAGCGTGTGTCGGTACAGCCGCGCGGAGACGCGGTTCGGGAACAGGGTCGGCGTGAGGTGCGCGGCGAGGAAGCGATCGTGCTCCTTGAACCTGCGGCGCGCGAGCGCGTTCCAGAGCTCCTTGAGCTCGGGCCGAAGCTCGAGGAGCCGCTGATCGGTCCGCGCCTCCCAATAGACGTGCCCGGCGCGCTGCACCCGGAAGTGGGCGACGAGGAGCTGCGGGACGACGTGGTTGTGCGCGACCACGTCCGCGCCGAGGTGTGCGATGTACCCGAGGACGAACGCCTCTCTGTCGTCGCCCTCCTCGTTCGCCGCACGGAGCAGCGATCGCGCCACGTCCCACGAGTGGCTGTGCTCTCCCTTGCGGGCGAGGTTCTTGGCGACGACGGCGTCGGCCGCGAGCGCGCCGTAGAGGAAGTCGTCGCGGTGGCGCGCGAGGAGCCGGAGCAGCACGGGCGCCACGGCCACCGCGCCCTCGAGGATCAGCGAGGCGGCGTCGAGGTGTGCGACCGGCCCCCATGCCGCGGCCGCGGCCGGGATGAGCAAGAGAGTCGCTGCGGCGAGCGCGCCGAAGCCCCTGGAGCATGACCGCATCGCCGCCACATTACCCCCGGCGGGCCGGCCTGTCGAACGGGGCAGCGGCGCCCCATTCATATGGGGCCGCGGAACGCGGGTTGGGGTATAATGGCGACGAACAAAGGAGGAGACATGCGCTCCCAAAACCGGATTGTCTGGATGATCGTCGCCGGTCTCGCCGCGCTCTTCGCGACGGCCGCGTGCGACGACGAGGGCGGGAACTCGCGGCTCGACGACGGCACGCCGCCCGACGCCGACAGCGACGGCGACTCGGACGGCGACGCGGACGAGTGCACCGACGTCGCCTGGGGCTCGGGCCTCGCGGTCGGTGAGCCGGTGGCCAACTGGACGCAGGTCGGCTACCTCGACGCCAACGGCGACGGCCTCGTGGAGGAGGAGGAGGTCGAGTTCTCTCTCCAGGACATCAACTGCGACGGCGTGGACTCGATCGTCTTGATGATCGGGAGCACGACGTGACCCTCCTGCCCTGACTGGTTCAGTCAGGTCGGAGCGGTGGAAGACCAGATCAACGACGCGGGCGGCGCGGTGTTCGCGGTGTACACCAACGGCGGGGCGCCGATGCCGATCGCGGACGCCTTTCCCTACATCTCTCCGTACTTCGCCGGGGGCTACTTCACCGGGGCGATGCCGCCGATCTCGATCGCGTTCACGCCGTACTCGGCGGTGATCGACATGCGCACCGGCGAGGTGATCGCGGTGGACACGGCATCGGCGTACCTGTCCGTCAGCGACATCCTCGCGGCGGTCGGTTCGGGCGGCTGATCGCGCCCTTCGCGCGCGCGCGTGCGGCTCCTGGCCACTCGTGAATTGACTTGACCGTGTGAGCGCTGCAAAATAACACGCCATTTGGAACCAGTTTGGCGTGGGCACGACGCGCCGTCGCCCCGCCGGAGGACCTGCTGAGTCGATGCCGAAGCTCGCGCTGCGCTTCATCTCCGGAAAGTACAAGGGGGGCGAGTTCCTCCTGAAGGAGGGCAAGGAGGTCGTCGTCGGGCGCTCCTCCGAGCTCGACATCGTGCTCATGGAGGACATGGTCTCGCGCCGCCACGCGGTGCTCGTCCAGCGCGGCGACAAGATCCACGTCGAGGATCGGGGCAGCACGAACGGCACGTTCGTCAACGGCGAGAAGATCTCCGCGGCGATCGTCGGCAAGGGCGATCGCGTCCTCATCGGCACCTCGATCATGAAGGTGGTGGACGCGAGCGAGGACGCGGCGATCGTCACCGGGGCGGCCACCGCGGAGCGCCGGCCGCGGTACCAGGACATGGGGCGCACGACGATGCACAGCGGCGCGCGCTCGATGACCGGGACGATCGCCGAGGTGCCGCTCCCGGATCTGATCCAGCTCTTCAGCTCGAGCAAGAAGACCGGCACGCTCGTCGTGATCCTGGGGTCGACCATCGCCCGGATCCACCTCGACCACGGGAAGATCGTCCACGCCAGCCTGAGCGACACGCCGGGGCTGCCGTCCATGAAGGCGATCGCGCGCGTGCTGTCCTGGGAGGACGGCACGTTCGAGCTCGTCGGCCCGGAGCCGCACGCGAGCGCGGAGCTGCTCAACCTGCCGACCGAGCACATCCTGATGGAGGGGCTGCGCCAGCTCGACGAGATGCGGCACAAGCAGACCAAGCTGCCGCCGCCGCAGACTCGGATCGACGTCGTCCGCCCGCTCGAGGCCAGGCTCTCGGAGCTCACGCCGGCCGAGCTCGACGTGTTCCAGCTCGCGCTCTGTGCGCCGATCACAGTGCAGGGCGTCTTCGACCGCGCCGCCGCGAACGACAGCGAGGCCGCGGCGATCCTCGACAAGCTGCTCAAGAAGAAGTACCTGACCGCCGAAGCCGCGAAGTAGCCGCGCGCCCGAAGGCCGCCCGCGGGTCCAACGTCTCGTACGACGCGAGCATCCGTGCTATCCATGGCTGAAATGTCGCGACCCGCGCACCTTCTCTCGCTCCTCGTCCCCCTCGCCGCCGCCCTCGCGGAGCGCGGGGCGCTCGCGCAGGACGACGCGGCCGCGGCGGCGTTCACCCCACCGAAGCTCCTCGAGTACGTGCGGGCCGACTACCCGGCCGAGGCGTTCGCGCGAGGGCTCGAGGCGGCGGTGCCGGCGCGCCTGGACGTCGACGAGAACGGCCTCGTCACGGAGGTGGAGATCCTCGAGCCCGCGGGCCACGGGTTCGACGAGGCGGCGCGCGACGCGATGCTGCAGTTCGTGTTCTCCCCGGCCGAGCAGGGCGGCGTGCCGATCCCCTCGCGGGTCGACTACCGGTACACGTTCTTCATCGAGAAGGCCGAGCCCGTCCCGGCGGCGGCGGCGCCCCCGGCCGCGACGCTCGCGGGCGTCGTTTCGGACATGGGCGGCCTCCCGATCCCGGGCGCGTCGATCGTGCTGACGCCGCTCGGGGGCGCGGCGGGGGGAGCGGACGGCGGGGCTGGTCCCGAGGAGATCCCGCTCGCGAGCGCGGGCGACGAGGGCGCCTTCTCGTTCGCAGGGATCCCGCCCGGCGGCTACCAGGTCGACGTCGTGGCCTCAGGCTACAAGCCGCTCGCGGCGACCGAGGAGCTCGAGGACGGCGAGACGCGCGAGGTGATCTACAGGCTCGAGCGCGAGGCCGCGATGTACGAGACCGTGGTCCGGGGACGCAGGCCGCCGCGTGAGGTGACCCGCCGGGAGATCACGCGCCGGGAGATCACGCGCATCCCGGGCACCGGCGGCGACGCGCTGCGGTCGGTGCAGAACATGCCGGGCATGGCGCGGGCGTCGTTCATGGGTGGCGCCCTGATCGTGCGCGGGTCGTCCCCCGGCGACACCGACGTCTACTTCGACGAGATGCCGGTGCCGCTCCTCTACCACTTCGGCGGGCTCACCTCGGTGATCAACTCGGATCTGCTCGAGCGGATCGACTTCTACCCGGGCAACTACTCGGTGCGCTACGGCGGCGCCACCGGCGGCGTGGTCGACGTCTACCCGCGCGCGCCCAAGAACGATCGGTTCCACGCGTCGATCGACGCCGACATCTGGGACGCGAGCGCGCTCGTCGAGACGCCGATCGGCGAGGACTGGTCCGCGGCCGCGTCGTTCCGCCGCAGCTACATCGACGCGATCCTGACCGCCGTGCTGCCCGACGACGGCGGCTTCCAGTTCACGATGGCGCCGCGCTACTACGACTACCAGCTCATCGTCGACTACCACCCCTCCTTGAAGGACAACCTGCGCCTGTTCGTGTTCGGCTCGGACGACAAGATGATCTTCCTGTTCGGCGAGGACATGGTGGGCAACCCGAACTTCAGCGGTGACATGGGGATGCAGCTGTCGTTTCACCAGCTCCAGCTCAGGTACGATCACGAGTTCTCCAAGGCGATCTCCAACCACGTGAACGTCGGCGTCGGCCTCTGGCTGCAGGACATGTCCGCCGGCGGCATGTACGAGCTCCAGATGACCCAGGTGCCGATCTTCCTGCGCGACGAGGTGGCGATCGACACCGGCCCGTGGTTCGGCCTGCGCACCGGGATCGACGCCGAGGTGGGCTGGGCCAAGTGGAACGTGATCACGCCGATGCTGATCCCGACCGAGGGCGAGCAGATCGACCCGCTCACGGCGAACGAGACGGTGCTCGCGACCTCCGGCAGGCAGTGGTACTTCCGGCCCGCGTGGTACGCCGAGCTCGAGATGAAGGCGATCGAGGATCTGCGGCTCATCTACGGCCTGCGGGTCGAGTACTACGCGCTCGTCCAGCAGATCGGGATCGATCCGCGGTTCGTGGCGCGCTACGAGATCGTCGACGGCACGACGCTCAAGGGCGGCATCGGGATGTTCCACCAGCCGCCGAGCGTGGACCAGTCGGAGGCGGACTGGGGCAACCCGAATCTCGATCTCACCGAGGCCGTGCATTACAGCCTCGGCGCCGAGCAGCTCCTGTTCGAGAACGTCGAGATCGGCCTCGAGGGGTTCTTCAAGCAGCTGTCCCGGCTCGTCGTCTCGTCGGACGAGATGGTCGAGCGCGGCGGCGAGATGGTCGCGGAGCGCTACAACAACGACGGCCGCGGCAAGGTCTACGGGCTCGAGCTCATGGTCAAGCACAACGACAACGGCCGCTTCTTCGGGTGGATCGCGTACACGCTCATGAGGAGCAGCCGCGTCGATCATCCCGGCGAGGCCGCGCGGCTGTTCGACTACGACCAGACGCACATCCTCACGGTCGTCGCGAGCGCCGTGCTCGGCCGCGGCTGGGAGGCGGGCGCGCGCTTCCGGCTCGTGAGCGGCAACCCGCAGACGCCGGTGACGGGCTCGATCTACGACGCGGACTCGGACATCTACTGGCCGATCTACGGCCGGACGAACTCCGTCCGCATGCCCATGTTCCACCAGCTCGACCTGCGCGTGGACAAGAACTGGACGTTCAAGTACCTGAAGTTCGGGGTCTACGTGGACGTGCAGAACGTCTACAACCACAAGAACGTCGAGGGGATCAACTACTCCTACGACTACCGCCAGAAGGCGTACCTCGTCGGCCTGCCGCTCCTGCCGAGCCTGGGGCTGAAGCTCGAGTACTGATCACTTCCCCAGCAGCCCCAGCTTCACGAGCCTCTTCGCGAGCGCGTAGACGTCGCCCCGATCGCCGTCCCTGCGCAGCCCGACGGCGAGGACGATCACGATGACCCGGCCGCGCTCGACACGGTAGACGATCCTATAGCGCTGCCCGACGGCGCGGACGCTCCGGCACCCGGCGAGCGGGCCGACGAGCGCCTTGCCCTGGCTCTCCGGTTCCATCGCGAGCGCCTCGGCGCGCTCGAAGATCTTGCGCTGCACCCGCCTGTCCGCGATCCCGGCGAGCGCGCGCGTCGCGGTCGGCGCCCACTCGACCCCGAACCGCTTCCCGCTCACAGTCCGAGATCCTTGGCGACCTTGGCCGACGGCACGGTCCGCCCCTGGGCGACCTCGCGCAGGCTCGCCCGCAGCGCCGCCGCCATCTCGTCGTCCGCCATCACCTCGAGCGTCTCGACGATCGACTCGTACAGCTCCCAGTTCATCACCGCGAGCACCGGCTTGCCGCGGCGCGTGATCGCCACCGCCGGCGAGCGCGTCGTCATCTCATCGGTCAGCGTCGCCAGCGCCTTGCGCGCCTCGGACATCGACATCTCGTTCATGGGCCCTCCATTCTGTACAAACATTTGTAACACTCGATGTACAGTTCCGCAACTCGGGTCACGGGCCCGAAATCCGCTCGGCGAGCGCGCGGCCGGTGTGCGAGGCGGCGACCTGCGCGAGCTCGGCGGGCGGGCACGCGGCGACGATCGTCCCGCCGCCGGGACCGCCCTCGGGGCCGAGATCGATCGCCCAGTCCGCGGCGGCGATGAGCTCGAGGTTGTGCTCCACGGTGACGACGAGGTTTCCAGCGCGCGCGAGCGCCCGCATCGCGTCGACGAGGCGATCCACGTCGGCCGCGCCCAGGCCGCGCGTCGGCTCGTCGAGCAGGATCGCGGCGCGGCGATCCTGCCGCTCGCACAGGAGCGCCGCGATCTTCATCCGCTGGAGCTCGCCCGCCGAGAGGGCGCGCGCCTCCTGACCGAGCGGAAGGTAGCCGAGGCCGATGTCGCAAAGCGCGCGCAGCGGCCGGGAGATCCGCTCGTCTTTCGAGAAGGCGTCCGCGAGCTCGGCGGCCGAGGCGTCGAGCAGCTCGGCGACGGAGCGCCCCTCGAGTCGGCACGCGAGCGCCTCTGGCCCGAAGCGCGCGCCGCCGCACGCCTCGCAGCCGACGGTGACGTCCGGGAGCAGATCCATCGCGACCGTCACGACGCCGCGCCCCTCGCACGCCTCGCAGCGGCCGCCCGGCGACGCGGTGGAGAAGTGCTTCGCCTTGAACCCGCGCTCCTTCGCCTCGGGCGTAGCCGCGAGCCGCCGGCGGAGCGGCTCCGCGACGCCCGCGAGCGTCGCCACGGAGCTCTGCGCGCCCGCGAACGCGGCGTCCTGATCCAGCGTCAGCACCGCGTCGAGCGGCTCGTGGACGAGGAGCCGCGCGCAGCCGATCGGCGCCCGGGCGCGCAGCGACGCGCCGAGCACGTCGAGCACGAGCGTCGACTTGCCGCTCCCGGAGACGCCCGTGACCGCGGTGAGCGCGCCGGCGGGGAAGGTCACCTCGAGGTCGCGCAGGTTGTGCAGCCGCGCGCCGCGGAGCGTGACCCCGGGGGCATACGCGAACGCCTCGTCCGCGGGACCGGTGCGATGCCCGACCGCGCGCCGCCCGTGCGCGCCGCCCTCCACGATCCGCCCGCCCTCCTTCCCGGCGCCCGGACCGAGCTCGATCACGCAATCCGCACGCGCGACGAGCTCCGCGTCGTGCTCCACGACGACCACCGCGTTGCCCGCGTCCGCGACGCGGCGGAGCACCGCGGCGAGCCGCGCCGTGTCCCGGGGGTGCAGCCCCTGCGTGGGCTCGTCGAGGGCGTAGGCCACGCCGGTGAGGCCGCCGCCCAGCGCCGCGGCCAGCCGGACACGCTGCGTCTCGCCGCCCGAGAGCGCCGCGATCTCGCGATCCAGGGAGAGGTAGCCCAGCCCGGCGTCGCAGAGCGCCCCGAGGCGCCGCAGGACGTCCCCCCGGAGCTCCTCCATCGGGGCCTTCTCCGCGTCGAGGCGCTCGAACCAGGCGCGCGCCTCGTCGAGCGTCATCGCCGCGAGCCGCGGGAGGCGCAGTCCCCCGAGCGTCACGGCGCGGGCGGCGTCCGCGAGCCGCTCCCCGCCGCACCGCGGGCACGGCTCGTCGCGCAGCAGCTCCTCGAGCGCCTCCCCCTCGCTGTCCGGCCCGGTCTTCAGGTGCACGCGCTCGTACTCGCGATCCACGAGCGCGGCGAACCCCTCCCACGGCGCCGAGAGCCGGTGCACGCCCTCGCTGCGCCCCCGCTTGTAGCGCCACTCGACGTCGAAAACGCGCTCGCCGGCCCCGCGCATCGCGATCTCCCGCGCCCGCGGCGGGAGCTCCTCCCAGGGCTTCGAGAAGTCGAGATCCAGGGCCGCGCCGACGGTCCGCAGCGTCGCGACGAACCGCCCGTCCGGCTCGCCGAGGTACGCGCCGAAGCGGGTCCCGTCCATGGCGCCGCCGTCGAGCGGCCGCTCGGGGCGGCCCGCGAGCCGCGCGGGATCGCAGAGCTGGACGAAGCCGAGCCCCTTGCAGCCGGGGCAGGCGCCGGCCTCTGAGTTGGGCGAGAACGCGGAGGAGAGGAGCGGCGGGTGAACCGCGCCGCAGGCGCACCGATCGCGGGTGAAGGTCCCGCCGCACGCGGGGCAGCGCCTCGAGCCGGCGCGCGAGTAGAGCATGCGCAGGAGCTCGTCGAGCTCCGTGAGCGTCCCGACGCGGGAGCGCGGGTTGCGCCGGCCCGTCCGCTGGGGCACCGCGACCGCGGCCCGGAGCCCGCGCGCCTCGGCGAGCTCGGCGCCGCCGCGCCGCGGCAGGAGGCGGCGCGCCCACGGCGAGACGAGATCGTTGAAGCGCGCCTGCGCCTCCGCGAGCAGCGTGTCGAACACGAGCGAGGACTTGCCGCTCCCGGACGGACCGGTCACCACCGTCAGGCCGCGGGCCGGGATGGAGACGTCGATCGACCGGAGGTTGTTCGTCGTGACGCCCCAAAGCTCCATGGGCGGATCGTCCCCGAGGACCGCGTCGGCCGTGGGCTCCTCGGGCGCCTCCTCGGGCATCGCGCGGCGCGCGACCGCCGCGTCGACCGCCACGATCCGACCGCCGTCCGGGCCGCTCCCGGGCCCGAGCTCGATCGCGCGATCCGCGGCGCCCACGACGAGCGGATCGTTGTCCACGACGAGCAGCGTGTGCCCGGCGCGGATCAGCCGATCCCACGCCTCGAGCAAAAGCTCCACGTCCGCCGCGTGCAGCCCGGTGGACGGCTCGTCCAGGGCGACGAGGGTGTCGCCCTTCTCGGCCCGCGCGAGCTCGGCCGCGAGCTTCACGCGCTGCGCCTCACCGCCGGAGAGCTGGGTCGCGGGTTGGCCGAGCGGGAGGTAGCCGAGCCCGCAGTCGAGCAGCGCGCCGAGGATGCGGGCGAGCCGGGGCACGGCCACGAAGAGGCCCGCCGCGTCGGCGATGCTCCCCTCGAGCACGTCGGCGATGCTCCGCCCGCGCCAGGGGACCTCGAGCACGTCGGCGTGGAAGCGCCTCCCGCCGCAGGCCTCGCACGGGAGATCGACGTTGCCGAGGTGGCGCATGCCGACCTCGATCACGCCCGCGCCCTCGCACGCCTCGCAGCGCCCGCCGGCCTTGTTGAAGGTGAAGCAGCCCTTGTCGAGCCCCCGGGCCTTCGCCTCCTCCGTCGCCGCGAAGAGGTCGCGGATGAGGTCGAAGGCGCCGGTGTACGTCGCCGCGTTCGAGCGCGGCGTCCGACCGATCGGTGCCGCGTCCACGAAGACGATCCGCGCGAACGATCCGCGTTCGCGGATCCCGGCGACCGCCTCGTCGAGGAGGGAGCTCTTGCCCGCGCCCGACACGCCGGCGACGACGTTGAGCGCGCGGCGCCGGAGATCGAACGCGACGTCCTGCAGGTTGTGGCGCCGCAGGTGCTCGATCCGGAGCTCGCCGTCGCCGGGCCTCGGCTCGTGCAAAGCCGTCTTGCCCCCGCCCGCGAGCCACCGCCTCGTCGGCGTGTCGATTCCGGAGGCGACGAGAGAAGCCGGGGGGCCGCTCCACAGGAGCCCGCCGCCGCTGGCGCCGGGGCCGGGACCCAGGTCGACGAGCCAGTCCGCGGCCCGCGCGAGGATCGCGTCGTGCTCCACAACCACCACGGTCTGCCCGTGATCCCGCAGCCGGCGGAGCACGCGCAGGAGGCGGAGCACGTCCTCGGCGTGCAGCCCGGCGGACGGCTCGTCGAGCACCACGACGAGCCCGCGCAGGTCGCCCGAGGCGAGCGACAGGAGGCGCAGGCGCTGCGCCTCCCCGAGCGAGAGCGTCGGCGCCGGGCGATCGAACGCGAGGTAGGAGAGCCCGAGCTCCGCCATGAGCGCGCAGCGCGCGGCGATCTCGTCGCGGATCGGATCGATCACCGCGTCGCCCGCGGGGATCGCCGCGAGGAAGCGATCGAGCTCGGAGGCGGTCATCGCCGCGAGCTCGGCGATGGAAAGCTCGCGGAAGGTCACGGATCGCGCCTCGGGGCGGAGCCGCGTCCCGCCGCACGCGCCGCACGGCGAGCTGCGCACGAACCGGAGGATGGAGTCGTTGCGCTTGCCGCGGAGGATCTCCTCCATGACCGGGACCAGCCCTCGGTAGAGCCCCTCCTGCCGCGGCCGCGGCGTGATCCCGGTCCACTTGAGCCGCGACTCGAGCGGGTGCTTGCCGTACGGCACGTGCAGCCGATCCGAGCCGTGGAGCACGACCTGCCGCACCTCCTCGGCCAGCTCGCGCCACGGGACGTCGACCGAGCCGCCGTGCGCGCGGAGCACGTCGTCGAGTACCTGCAGCGTGACCTGCGAGTACATCAGGTAGCCGTTCGGCGTGCTGACGCGCAGGGCGCCCCCCCGCAGCGTCTTCGAGGCGTCGGCGACGATCAGCTCCGGATCGAGGCGATCCTCGACGCCGAGCCCCCGGCAGGCCGGGCACGCCCCCTCGCCGTTGAACGAGAAGAGGCCGCGGGTCAAGAGGACGCCCGCAGGCGCGTCGCCGCGCCGCGCGTAGAGGACGCGCAGGAGATCCCACACCTCGGTCAGCGTGCCCACGGTGGAGCGCGGGTTCGAGAGCGAGGCGCGCTGGCTCACCGCCACCGCGGGGCCGAGGCCGTCTATCGATGTCACCGCAGGCCGCGCGAACCGGCCCGCGAACTGGCGCGAGAACGACGGCAGCATCTCGAGGAAGCGCCGCTGCCCCTCCCGGAAGATCGTGTCGAACGCGAGCGACGACTTGCCCGATCCGGACACGCCGGTGATCATCGTGAGCCGCCCGCGCGGGATCTCGACGTCGAACCCCTTGAGGTTGTGCTCCCGCGCGCCCCTGATGACGATCGACCTGTCCCTGCGTCCTTCCACGGATCACCTCGTCGCGAGATCGCCCCGCGGTTTTAGACCGGTCCGCTCGGCTGTGCTAGTGTCCCGACACGGTCAGCGAGATGGATGAGCTGAAGATCCTAGCCGTCGTCCCGGCCCACGACGAGGCCGGTAACATCGAGGGCGTCGTCCGCGAGATCCTCGCGCTGCCCTTCGCGGTGGTCCCGCTCGTCGTCGACGACGGCTCCTCCGACGACACCGCGGCGAGGGCCCGCGCGGCCGGCGCGCGCGTCGTGCCGCTGCCGTTCAACCTCGGGATCGGCGGCGCGGTCCAGGCCGGCTACCGCTACGCCGCCGCGCACGGGTTCGACGTCGCGGTCCAGGTGGACGGCGACGGGCAGCACGACCCGTCGTACCTGCGCGCGCTGATCGAGCCCATCGCGCGGGGGCGGGCGGATCTCGTGATCGGCAGCCGGTTCCTCACGAACGAGGGGTACAGGTCGTCGTTCGTCCGCCGCATCGGCATCGCGTTCTTCTGCTTCCTCATCCGCGCCCTGACCGGGTTCCCGGTGACCGATCCCACCTCCGGCTTCCGGGCGTGCGGCCGCCGGCTCATCGGGATCTTCGCGGAGTACTACCCCGGCGACTTCCCGGAGCCCGAGGCGTTCGTCGTGGCGCGGCGGCTCGGCGCGGCCGTCGAGGAGGTGCCGGTCGCGATGCGCTCCCGCCAGGCGGGCAGGAGCTCGATCGGGAAGCTGAAGTCGCCGTACTACATGATCAAGGTGACGGTCGCGATCCTGCTGCACATGCTCAAGAGCAAGGAGGTGTACGGAACATGGAAGTAAAGACCATCTCCCTCGCGCTCCTCGCGATCCTGTTCATCACGGTGCTGGAGCTCGTGCGCAGGGAGAAGCTGACGTTCAAGTACGCCTTCGCGTGGCTCCTCTTCTCCGCGCTCGGGATCGCCGCCGCCGTCTACCCGCCGTGGGTCTACGCGCTCGCCGCGCTCGCCGGCTTCAAGCTCCCGAGCAACTTCCTCTTTTCGGGGCTCCTGTGCGCGCTCGTGTTCCTAAGCCTCCTCCTCACGGTGTTCCTGTGCCAGCAGAGCCGGCGGAACGACCGCATGGCCCAGAAGATCGGGCTGCTCGCGCTGGAGATCGACGAGCTGAAGGGGAACCGGCCCGGCCCGGACCCGCGGTCGTAGCGCGCGGCGCCGCGATCTGGTAGACGGCGTCATGGCTCGAAGACGCGCGCAGCGCACCGTCCACTTCGTCTCCCTCGGCTGCCCGAAGAACAGGGTCGACACAGAGGTGCTCGCCGGCCTCGCCGCGCGCGCCGGGCTCGCGATCGTCGGCGCGCCTTCGGCCGCGGACGTCATCGTCGTCAACACCTGCGGCTTCATCGAGAGCGCCCGTGAGGAGTCGGTCGCCGCCCTGCTCGACATGGCGCGCTTCAAGGAGGGCGGGCGCTGTCGCCTGCTCGTCGCCGCCGGGTGCCTCGCCCAGCGCTACGGCGCCGAGCTAGCCGCCCAGCTGCCCGAGGTCGACGCGTTCCTCGGCACGTCCGAGCTCGAGCGGCTCGGCGACGTGCTCGCTGGCGAGGCGGATCGCGTGCTCGTCGGCCCGGCGGCGCACCACCTCCAGGCCGCGGGCACGCCGCGCTTCCTCGAGCCGGGCGCGCCGTCGGCGTACGTGAAGATCGCGGACGGCTGCTCGCGCCGCTGCGCCTTCTGCGCCATCCCCGGGATCCGCGGCCCGGCGCGTTCGAGGCCGACAGCCGAGATCTTCGCCGAGGCCTCGCGGCTCGCGGAGCGCGGCGTCGTGGAGCTGAACCTCGTGGCGCAGGACACCTCGGCGTACGGCCGCGATCTCGGCGGCGGCGCGGATCTCGTCGCGCTCGTTCGCGCGCTCGAGGCGGTCGAGGGCGTGCGGTGGATCCGGCTCCTCTACCTCTACCCGGACGGCGTGCCCGACGCGCTGCTCGAGGTGATGGCGGGCTCGCCCAAGCTCGTCCCGTACCTCGACGTCCCGATCCAGCACGCGAGCGCCGCCGTGCTGCGCCGCATGCGCCGCGGCCACGGTCCGGTCGCGCTCCGCAGGCTCGTCGCCCGCGCGCGCCGGATCGTCCCGGGAGTCTTCCTGCGCACCGCGGTGCTCGTCGGCCACCCGGGCGAGACCGCCGCCGACTTCGACGAGCTGCTCGCGTTCGTGCGCTCGGCCGCGTTCCACCACTTGGGCGCGTTCCGGTACAGCGCCGAGGAGGGAACGGCGGCGGCCCGATTCGGCGATCCGGTCCCGCGGCGCACGGCCTACGACCGCTGGCGCCGCGTCATGGGCGCGCAGCGGGCGATCGCGCGGCGGCTCAACCGCGCGATGATCGGGATGGAGATCGAGGTGCTCGTCGAGGGCGCGGACGACGCGCAGGGCTACGTGCTCCGCGGCCGGCACCGCGGCCAGGCGCCCGAGGTGGACGGCGTGACGTACCTCGTGTCGTGCGAGGCGAAGGTGGGCGACATCGTCCGGGCCCGGGTGATCGATTCTTCCGACCACGACCTGGTTGCCGAGCCGATCTAGGCGCTGGCGCCCAGAACGGCGGAACCGCCGTGGTCCGCCGCCGTCTTGCGGCGGTCACGCCGCGACGAGCGACGAAAGGCTCGAAACGACGGGACCGCGCGTGTTGGCGTGACCCTTGCCAAGCGCTTCGCCCGGGAGGTGCCCATGGGCGAACGCGATCGCGGATATCGGAAGCTGTTTTCACACCCGGAGATGGTGCGCGACCTGCTCACCGGCTTCGTGAAGGAGGACTGGGTCGAGGAGCTCGATCTCTCGACGCTCGAGCGCCAGAACGGGAGCTACATCGCCGACGACTTGCGCGAGCGCCAGGACGACGCGGTGTGGCGGGTCCGCTTCCGCGACTCGTGGCTGTACGTCTACGTGCTGCTCGAGTTCCAGAGCGCCGTGGATCGTTTCATGGCGGTGCGGATGATGACCTACGTCGGGCTGCTCTATCAAGACCTCGTGCAGCGCAAGGAGCTCGTCGACGGCGCGCTCCTACCGCCGGTGGTTCCCATCGTTTTGCACGCAGGCGACGAAGGCTGGAGCGCAGCGACCGACGTCGCCGAGCTCGTGTGCGACGCCCCCTTCGGCCTCGATCGCTGGCGGCCGCGCGTCTCGTACCTGCTCCTCGAGGAGCACGCGCTCGCGACATCGCTGGATCCGTCGCTGCGCAACCTCGCCGCGGCGCTGTTTCGCTTGGAGCACGACCGCGGCGCGCGTGCTACAATCGAGCTCGTCGCCGCACTCGCCGAGTGGCTGGGGGCGCCGGGCCAGGCCGAGCTGCGGCGGGCGTTCGAGGTGTTGATCGAACGGGTGCTGCGGCCCGAGGCTGAACCGACGGGCACGGCGCCGACGCTGGAGGAGACGAAGGCGATGCTCGAGACGAAGATGGCGCGGTGGGAGCGCGAGTGGCAGGAACGCAGCGAGGCGCACGGGCGGGCTGCCCTGTTGGTGCGGCTCTTGGAGAGGAAGTTCGGCGCGCTCGACGCCGCCGCGCGCGCCAGGGTCGAGTCGGCGGATCCGGAACGGCTGCTCTGCTTCGCGGATCGCGTGCTCGACGCCACTGATCTCGAATCCGTTCTCGCGGATTGACCACGACCTCGTCGCCGAGCCGATCTGAGCCCTGTACAAGTCTTTCGTCCTCTTGCACCATCGCATCCATGAGACTTCACCACGCTGTCCCGTTGCTCGCTGTAGTGCTCGCGACCCTTGCCGGTTGTCAGCCGAGTGCACCTCCGAGGTCGGCAGCGGATCTGTGCGCGGCCCAGACGGGCGAGGGGCAGCAGGTCGATCGGGCGGTGCCCGCCACTGTCGGCGACATCAAGGACTGGATGACGGAGAAATCAAGAGGAGCCAAGCTGCTCGGACCGGACGGAAAAACGTCCGATTTCAAATTCGACTGGTCCAGCTACTCGGACGTGCTCTCCGGCGAGCCGCTGGACGCGAGGGTCGCCGTGTGTGTGATCTCCGCGGTGAAGGGGATGATGCTACTGTCGGAGAAGTTCTCGGCGGATTTCGGCTGGGTCGAGGCGATGGTGATCATCGCAGGCCCCGGCAAAGGGTGGACGTTCCACACGGCCGGACCGCGAGACAAGATGCTCTCCATCGCGCCGGCGAGTTTTCCGTACGAACCGCCGCCGAAGCCTGAACGGGAATCGCCGTAGGTTGGGGGAAAGAGGCGCGGTTGAAGAGCGTGTCCCTCCCTGGCCCCGAGCTCCGTTCCACCCCAGGCCAGGGAGGGTGCTCCCGCGTCTTCGTCCCGGCACCGCGCCCCTCGAAAGGTTAGTGGCCGGCACGTACGGAAATCGCCAAACGGGTTTTCGGGCGGCCTATCAGGGCTGCGCGCTGCAGCCCGCGTAGGACGGCAGCACCGCCCGGAGCGACTGGACGACGTTGGCGGCCTCGTCGCCGTAGATCGCGTTCAGCGTGCGGACCGTCTCCTCGACGTCGACATCGCGATCGTCGTTCGCGACCGGCCGACGCGTGTCGAAGGAGTGCTCCCAGACGGAGGTGTCGGCGCTCGGATCGCGCAGCCGCAGCGTCATCGCGAGCCGCGCCTCGATGAGCTCGCCGGTCGCGACGAGCTCGATCGCGTCGATCGTGGCGAGCACGGTCAGGTGGGTGCGGGCGCTCGCGATCTGCGGGTCCACGGCCTCGAAGAGCCGGGCCCGCTCGAGCTTCTGCGCGAGCAGCTGCTGGAACATCTCCTGCGGCCGGCTGACCCAGAAGTCGTAGTTGAAGTACTTGACCTCGTAGTCGCCGGTGCGGAACACGATCCGGTCGTCGTCGTACGGGACCGCGATCTCCACGGGCGTCACGACGGCCGTTCGGGCGCACGCGGGGCCGGCCGCGGCCTGGGCCTGCGCCTCGGCCCCGTTGACGATCGCGTAGAAGTGCTTGTCCGGGACCGCGCCGCACCCGCAGAGGAGGGCGAGGGCGGCCGCCGCGGCGAGGATCCTCATTGTGCATTCGCGTCGCGCCATGATCACTTGTCCTTCTTCGGATCGCGCTCCTTGGGCGCCTTGGAGTTGATGATCAGCGACGGCTGCTTCTTCAGGTCCGCGGTCAGCTCCTCGAGGTTCTGCATGGTCCTGCGCAGCGAGCGCGCCGAGGCGTAGATGTCCCCGCGCGACGCCTCCACGAGCTGGCGGACGCCCTTGATCGCGGCCTCCGCCTCGGCCACGGTCTCCTGCGCGCCCTTGGAGATCTTCCCGATCTCGGCCGCCTTCACCTGCTCGTTGAAGCTGTCGAGCGTGACGTTGATGTCCGCGAGGATCTTGTCGACCCGCGAGAGGCTCGACGCCACGCGCTTGAAGCTCTCCGTCGCGTCGGCGGCGTTGGTCAGGATCTTGCGCACCTCGGGCTGCGCCTCGGTCATCACCTCCTCGAGCCTCTCCGCGCTGCGGTTCGCCGAGGCGAGCCCCTCCTTGAGATCCGCGCTCGCGGCCTCCGCGTTCTCGATGAGCGCGGTGACCTTCGTGTCGTTCTCCTGCACGAGCATCGAGAGATCGCCGGAGAGCGTCGCGACGTTGGCGATGATCTCCCGGACACCGCGGATGTTCTCGTCCGTGAGCACCGCGTTGATCTTGTTGAGCGCGATCTCCATCTTCACCGCGATGTCCTGGGCCTTGCCCTCGAGCGAGCCCATGAACGACTGGCCGGCCTTGATTTCGGAGCCGACCGGGAGGAGATCCGCCTTCTTCGTGCCGCCGGTCAGCTCGACGAACTTGAGCCCCGTGATCCCCATCGAGACCATCACCGCCGTGGTGTCCTTCTTGACGGGCGTCCCCTCGCGGAGTTCGAGCACCGTCACGACGCTGTCGATATTCTTCGCGTCGATGCGGATGTCCGTGATCTGGCCCACGCGCACGCCGTTGTACTTCACCTGCGCGCCGACCTCGAGGCCGCTCACCGACTCGATGAAGCGGACGGTGTAGCGGTCGCTCTTTTCGGTGAGGCGGAACCCGGCGAGCACGACGAACGCGCCGACCGCGAGCGCGCCCGCGACGATGAGGAACACCCCGAGCCTGATCTTCTCCGCTCTCGAGATCATCGGTCCACGCCTTCCATGATCGACCGGAGCGACCGCGCGCCCCCGCGCCCGATCGACGGGATCCGCGCGAAGTAGTCCCGCACGATCGGGTGATCGCTCGCCTCCACCTCGGCGAGCGTCCCGCGAGCGAGGACGGTCCCCTCGTGGAGCATAACGACCTTGTCCGCGATTTTTCGCACGCTGTCGAGATCGTGCGTGACCACGACCATCGTGATGCCGTAGAGCGCCTTGAGGTGGAGCAGGAGCTCGTCGAGGCCGGCGGCGACGATCGGGTCGAGCCCGGCGGACGGCTCGTCGCAGAACAGGATCTCGGGATCGATCGCGATCGCGCGGGCCAGCGCCGCGCGCTTCCGCATGCCGCCCGAGAGCTCCTCCGGGTACTTCGTGATCGCGTCCTCCATGCCGACCTGCGCGAGCTTCATGCGGACGATCTGCCCGATCACCGGCTCGGGGACGGCGGACGTCTCGCGGATCGCCATCGCCACGTTCTCGCCGACGGTCATCGAGGAGAAGAGCGCCCCGCCCTGGAACAGGACGCCGATCCGCGCGCGGATCGCCTTCAGCTCGGCCTCGCCCATCGCGCCGAGCGGCCGCCCGAACAGGCGCACCTCGCCCGCCGCGGGCCGCATGAGCCCGAGCGCGTGGCGCAGGAGCGTGCTCTTGCCGCAGCCCGAGCCGCCGAGGATCACCGTGATCAGCCCCTGCTCCGCCGTGAGGTCCACGCCGTCGAGCACGGTCTCCGCCCCGTAGACCGCGACGAGGCCGCGGACCTCGACCATCGGGATTCGGCGCGCGGCTTCCGTCAACTCTCCTCCCGAGCGCCCCCGCTCACACGAAGCTGAAGGCGCAGTCCGCGACGATGATCAGGAAGATCGACATGACGACCGATCGCGTCGTCGCCCTGCCGACCCCCTCGGCGCCGCCGCTCACCTTGAACCCGTAGAACAGCCCGACCGCGACGATGATCCAGCCGAACACGGCGCTCTTCACCACGTTGAACACGAGATCTTCGGTGAACACCGCCGTGAGCGTCTCGTTGAAGTACGCGGTGGCGTTGATGCCGAGCACCGTCAAAGCGATGACGAACCCGCCGGCGATCCCGACGAGCGCCGCGAGCACGCCGAGGAGCGGCTGCGTGATCAGCGCCGCGTATACGCGCGGCACGCCCAGGTACTCGATCGGATTGACGCCGATCAGCTGGAGCGCGTCGATCTCCTCGTTGACCCGCATCGTCCCGATCTCGGCGGTGATCGCGGCGCCGCAGCGCCCGGCCACGAGGATCGCGGCCATGAGCGGCCCGAGCTCGCGGAGCATCGAGATGCTGACGAGGTCGGCGATGTAGATGTTCGCGCCGAACGTGCGGAGCTGGTACGCGGACTGGAGCGCCGTGGTGAGCCCGACGAGCAGCGACACGAGGAGGACGATCGGGGCGCTGCCCGCGCCGATGCGCGACATCTGCTCGACGAAGAGGCCGAGGCGCATCTTGTGCTTGCAAAACGGCGACACGGCCGCGTGGTAGAAGAGCTCGCTCATCAGGAAGAGGAAGTAGTGGACGTCGCTCAAGGCGTCGATCGCCGCGCCGCCGACCGATTCCGCGAGCCGCGCCTTCGGCTTCGCGTACAGGGCGATCGGGCCGTCGACGCTCCAGCCGGTCATGTCGAGGCGGCTCGCGACCGGCTCCGGGATCGCGTGCAGGCTCACCCGACCCGCGGAGCCCCCGCGCTGGCTCGCGCAGTGCCCGAGGAGCGCCACCCCGGCGCTGTCGATCTCGTCGACGCCCGACATGTCGATTTCGATAGCCGCGCCGCGCCCGAGCACCGGCCGGAGCCCGGAGAATGCCTCGGCAACCGTCCGTCGGGTCAGGGCCCCCTGGAGCCGGACGCGCGTCGCGCCCGGCCCGGCGATCATTTCGATGTGAATGTCGTTCATGTGACAGACCGACGTCCATGGTAGGGAGCCGAAAGGCAAAGGTCAAAAAAGGGGAAAGGATTCGGTTGATCAGGCTGATTCGACCGATCAGTCAGATCATGCCGCAGTTGCCTACTGAGAGCAGACTGTGCCAACATGGCGCAAATTGGCACGAGTTGAGCCATTCCAACACCGGGGATACGCTTGGAAAATCAAATCAGTCGTCGATACACGAAGGTTCGCGATCTCGGGTCCGGTGCCCAGGGGTCGGTTTCGCTCGTCGCCGACAGGTACCGCGGCGGGCGCCTCGTCGCCCTGAAGAGCCTGTCCTCCCGCGGGGACGTCGAATGGTTGAAGCTGTTCAAGCGCGAGTTCGAGGTGCTCGCGCAGCTCAGGCACCCGCGCCTCGCCCGGGTCCACGACTTCGGCACGACCGCGGACGGCCGCGCGTTCTTCACGCGGGACTACGTGCCGGGCGACGACTTTCGCGAGCGAACGTCCGGCATGGATGTCCTCGCGCTCCTCGCCGCGGCCGTGGACGTCTGTCGCGCGCTCGAGCCGTTGCACAGGTGCGGCCTCGTGCACGGCGACCTGAAGCCCGGAAACGTGATCGTCGGCGGAGACGGCGTCGCGCGTCTCATCGACTTCTCGTTCGTCCGCACGAACGACGAGGGCGGCGGCGGCCGCGGGACGCTCCAGTACATCGCTCCCGAGCTGCTCGAGGAGAAGAGCGCGGACGCGCGGGCCGACCTGTACTCGCTCGGCGCCATGCTCTTCGAGGCCGCTTCGGGCGAGCCCCTGTTCGAGGGCACGGCGCGCGAGATCGTCGCGGGCCACCTCGGAGACGCGCGGCCGGCGCCGAGGCCGGACCGGATCGCGATCCGCGGCGCCGTCGATGGCGCGGCGTGGCGCGGGCTCGCGGGCGTCATCTCCCGCCTCGTCGAGCGGCAGCCCGAGGCGCGCTACCCGTCGATCGAGGAGGTGGAGGCGGCGCTCACGGCGATCGCGCCCGCGGCGATCGCCCCGGATCCCGTGTCCGAGATCCCGGCGCTGCCGTCGGCCGCAGGGCGCGAGGCCGAGACGCGGCGCGTGCGGGAGAAGGTGCTCGGGCGGCTCTCCGAACCGAAGGGGCGGGGCGCCCTGTACGCCGTGGAAGGCGAGGTGGGCGCCGGCAAGAGCGCCGTGCTCGCGGACGTCAAGTGGCACGCCCAGCTGTCGGGCTACGGCACGATCGAGGCGGTGTGCTCCCGCGGCGGCGGCCCGGTCGCGCCGATCATCGCGCTCGCCGAGCAGATCGCGGATCTCCAGTCGGGCGACTCCGCGGACGCCGCGCGGGCCGAGGCGCTCGTCGCCGCGCTCCGCTCGCTCGCCGCGGGCAGGGCGGAGCTCGACACCATCGCGGTCGGGCTGGGCCGGGCCGCTGCGCGCGCGGCGCAGAAGCGGCCGCTCCTCGTGCTCGTCGACGATCTGGACCAAGCCGCGGACGAGGCGGCGGCGCTCCTGCGCGGGCTCATGGCGGGGGCGGGCTCCGACACGCCGCTCGCGGTCCTCGTCGCGTGCCGCACGGGGCACCCTTGGAAGGATCGGATCGGGCGCGGCGACGGCATCGCGCTCCCGCTGCTCGACCGCGCGGCGATCCGCGGCCTCGCCGCGGCGTACTTCGGCGCGGTGAGCGACGAGAAGGTCGATCGCATCCTGGCGCACACGGGCGGCAACCCCCTGTTCGTCGGGTCGCTCCTCTTTGACGTCGCGAAGCGCGGCGGCGGGCTCGAGCGGCTCGAGCGGCTCGGGCCGCCCGTCGAGCTCGGCGAGTACTGGCGCCAGCGCGTCGCGTCGCTCGGCGAGGGCGAGCGGCGCGCGGTCGAGGCGATCGCCGTGCTCGGGGGCAGCGCCGCGCCGAGCACCGTCGCGCAACTCGTCGGCGTCGCGGAGGATCGCGTCGAGCCGCTCCTCGCGAGCCTCGAGACGATGCGGCTCCTCAACGCGGACGCCAGCGGGCTCCGCCTGAGCTCCGGCTCGCTCGCCGCGGAGGTGCTCGCCGCGGGCGACCCAGGCGTGATCGCGGCGCTCCATGCCCAGGCTGCCGAGCTCGAGACCGACGAGGCGCGCCGCCTCCTGCACGCCGCTCTCGCGAAGGACGCGGGGGCGATCCGCAGGCGCTACGCGGAGGTCGCCGCGGGTCTCGAGCGCGCCGGCGCCCTCGCCGCGGCGCAGGAGCTGCTCGCGGCGGTGGCCGCGGTGCTCACCGAGCCGCCCGAGGCGGCCCTCGTGCGCCTCGGGCTCGGCCGGATCGCGCTCGCCCAGGGAGACCACGCGACCGCCGCGCTCCACCTCAAGGCGCTCGTCGACGAGCCGGCGCCCGTCGGGATGGAGGCGCTCGCGCTCCTCGGGAAGATGCACGGCGCGCGGAGGGAGCTCGTCGAGGCCGCGGAGGCGCTCGATCGGGCGCTCGAGCGGGCCGCCTGTCCGGCGGACACGGCGCGCATCCTCGCGGAGCTCGCGCAGGTCCAGTTCCGCCGCGGGGAGCTCGATCTCGCCGCGGACGCGGCGAGGCGGGGGCTCGACCTCGCGCCGCGCCGCGACCCGACGCGCGCCGAGCTGTACGGCGTGCTCGGGAAGATCGCGGCCGCGCGCGGGGATCTCGGGGGTTCCGCGGCGCACTGCACCGAGGCGGTCGAGGCGGCGCGGGCGAGCGGCGACAGGCGGGCGCTGGGCCTCGCGATCAACATGCTCGCCTGGGCGCGCCAGCAGGCCGGCGATCTCGCCGCCGCAGCCGAGGATCTCGCGACCGCGCTCGCCCTGTACCGCGAGATGGGCGATCTGCGCCGGCTCATGCGTGCCGAGATGATGGCCGGAGATCTCCACTGGTGGCTCGATCGCCAGGCCGAGGCGCTCGTGCACCACGAGGAGGCGATGCGGCTCGCCGCGGCGGTCGGCAACCCCGTGCAGGAGATCGAGGTGCGCGTGGGGCTCGGGCAGGCGCTGGCCAAGGTCGGGCGATTCGAGCGGGCGGCGCTCCTCCTCGTCGAGGCCCGCGAAGACGCCGCGCGGCTGAAACAGGAGGGGCTGGGCGCGACCGCGACGGCGTTCCTGGGAGACGTCGCCGCGTGCCGCGGGAACACGGACGAGGCGCTCGCCCTCTGGTCCGAGGCGCGCGCCGCCCAGGAGCGCGTCGGCAAGGCCGGCGTGTGCGCCGAGCTGGAGCTCGAGATGGCCGAGCTGGAGCTCGGGCGCGGCACCGCCGACGGCCTCGCGGCGGCGAAGCGGCTCGCCGCCGCAGCAGCTGGGCGCGCCCGGGAGGATCGGGGCCGGAACTTCGAGGGGATGCTCGCGCTCGTGCGGGGCGCGATCCTGGTCGCCGAGGGGCGGTTCGACGAGGGGATGCGCGCCTGGGACGAGCTCGGCGCCGGGCTCACGGCGCACGGCTCGCGGGAGCTCCTGTGGCAGGTGCACGCCGCCGCGGCGCGGGCGCTGCTCGATCGCGGCGCGGAGATGCTCGCGCGCCAGAGGCTGCGGACCGCCGAGCGGATCCTCGAGCAGATCGCGGCCGAGCTGCCGTCCGAGCACCGGCTCCCGTACTGGCAGGACGTGCGGCGCGCGGAGATCCGGCGCCTTCTCGCGGTGACCGTGCCGTCGTCGGCCGCCTCGCTCGCGCGGGGCGCCGCCTTCGCCGCCAAGCCGGACGAGCTCGATCCGGAGGCCGCGGCGCTGTACCGCGTGCTCGAGTGCAACAAGCGGATCTCGTCCGAGACGAATCACGATCACCTGCTCGAGGCGATCCTCGACGCCGCGATAGAGATGACCGGCGCTGAGCGCGGCTTCGTCCTCACGCGGTGCGGGGAGGGGCTCGATGTCGGCGCGGCCCGCGAGATCGGCCGCGGCGAGCCCCGCGATCCGCACGAGCAGTTCAGCCGATCGATCGCGGAGTCGGTGTGCCTCGACGGCGAGCCGGTGGTCACCGTGGACGCGGCGGGCGACGAGCGCTTCAGCGAGTTCCTCTCGATCCACGCGCTCAAGGTCAAGTCCGTCGCGTGCGTGCCCGTCAACTACCGCGGGACGTCGTTCGGCGTGCTGTACCTCGAGAACCGGCTGCGCCGCGGGCGGTTCGGCGCCCGGGATCTGCGCGTGCTCACGGCGTTCGCGGACCAGGTCGCGATCGCGATCGCCCACACCCGGCTCCTCGACGAGGCGCGCCGCCGGGAGGAGGAGCTCGCGCAGACGACCCGCGCCCTCGAGGAGGTGTGCGCGCGCCAGGCCGCGGATCTCAAGTCGCGCAAGACCGATCTGCGGCTCGTCGAGGAGAAGCTCGAGCGGGTCCGCGAGAGGCTCGAGGGGCGCGGCGACTACCACGGCCTCGTCGGGGCGGGCGACGCGATGGGCCGCGTCTTCGCCGTGGTGGAGCGCGTGAAGGATCTCGATCTCCCGGTGGTCGTCGTCGGCGAGAGCGGCACGGGCAAGGATCTCGTGGCCCGCGTGCTGCACGACGTCGGCGCGCGGCGGAACGGGCCGTTCGTCGTGCTGTCGTGCGGCGGCGTGCCCGAGACGCTCGTCGAGGCGACGCTGTTCGGCCACGGGCGCGGCGCGTTCTCCGGCGCGGACGCCGAGAGCCCGGGGCTTCTGGCTGCTGCCGCCTCCGGCACGCTCTACCTCGACGACGTCGGCGAGATGACGGCCCGGATGCAGGTCGATCTCCTGCGCGTGCTGCAGGAGGGGAGCTTCGTGCCGCTCGGCAAGTCGGAGCCCGTGCGCGCGCAGTGCCGCTTCGTCGCGTCGTCGCGCGTGCCGCTCGAGGCGCTCGTCGAGCGCGGCCGCCTGCGCCAGGATCTGTACTATCGGCTCGGCGTCGTCGCGATCGAGCTCCCGCCGCTGCGCGAGCGCCGCGAGGACATCCCGTCCCTCGCGCGGTGCATCGCGCACCGCGAGGCGGAGCGGCTCGGCCGGCCGGATCCGGGGCTCGACGCCTCCGCGCTCGAGGCGCTGGCGGCGCACCCATGGCCCGGCAACGTCCGCGAGCTCGAGCAGCTCCTGCGGCGGGCGCTCGTCGTCGATGACGAGACCGGGCCGCTCACCGCCGACCGGCTCTTCGGGGGCGCTGCGCCTTTGCCGCAGCCGATCGTCGCGCGGCGGGGCAAGATCGCGGCCGGCGCCGAGGCCGCGGAGCGGGACCGCTACGTCGAGGCGCTCGAGGCGAGCCAGTGGAACCGCAGCCTCGCGGCGCAGAAGCTCGGCGTCCCGCGGCGCACGTTCTACCGCCGCCTCGAGACGCTCGGGCTGCTGAAGGGGAAGTGAGGTGATGCGGATCGTCTCGACGGGTCGAAGCGTTCTGGCCGTGATCTCGATCCTCGCCCTCGGCTGCGGTCCGTCGCTGCGGCCGGCAGAGGAGACGCTCGATCCGATCCCGGCGCAGGCCGAGCCCGTCGCCGCCGATCCGAACGACGAGCTCGTCTACCCCGAGAGCCCGTCCGCCGAGCCCGAGGACCCGGTCGCCGAGCCCGACGCCGGCGCGCCCGCGGACGCACCGAACCCGCCTGAGGAGATCGCGAAGCTCGATCCCGGGCTCGCGAAGACGCTCGACGCCGCCGAGGCGAAGGCGTCGGACGAAGGAAGGCTCGTGCTCGAGACGGGGCGGCGGATGGCGCTCGTCGATCGCGTGGTGATCCTGGGCGCGTGCTGGGACTACGCGAACGCGATCTACAAGCGCGCCGGGTTCCCGGCCAACAAGCGCAAGACGGTCTTCAACAAGCCGAAGACCGGCCCGTACGCCGACCCGGGGCTGTTCGAGCCCGGTGACTTCCTCTCATACAACCGCGACGAGAAGGGGAGCTGGGTGCACAGCGCAATCTTCGTCGACTGGACGAAACCCGGCGGGCGCGTCGCCCTGATGCTGACCTACGTCGGCAGGCGCCAACCGATCCCCGCGCTCTACGCCCGCAACGATCTTTCCCGCGTCTTCCGCGTCGTGCGGCCCAAGCCGTGAGCCCGGCTCGTCCTTGGACAGATCCGCAGGGGGCAGGGCGCGTGCCATGCGCCCCTACTTCCGCAGGACGACGCTCCCGTACAGATCGCACAGCGGCACGAACGGGATCGCGACCTCTCCCTTCAGGCAGAACTCCTCGACCGCGGCGCGGGGGCCGGGATAGTTCCTGTGGTTGTTGTAGTCGTGCACCATCAGGAAACCCCCGGGCGATAGCCTCGGATAGAAGTAGCTCAGCCCCGCGAGCGTCGGGGTGAACAGATCGACATCGATGGAGACGAAACAGAAGATCTCGTCGATCCCCGCCGCCGTTTCGGGGAAGCGCCCTTTCTCCACGACGCAGAGCTCGGGGTGCGGCATGGCGGCGAGGGCGGTCTCGACGTCCGTGTCCTTGAAGTCCTTCGTCGGGTTGTGGAATCCGAATCTCCCCTCGTATTCCAGCTCCGCGGGGTCGAAGCCCGTGAACGTGTCGAAGAGGTACAGCTTCCGGTCGAGGAACAGCTCGTTCACGAGCCGCGCGAACTCGCCGCGGTACACGCCGAGCTCCGCGCACGCGCCGGGCACGTCTCGGCCGTGGATTTCGTGGCTGATCACCTCGAGCGTCGAGACCCGCACGTAGTCGTCGTAGTCGCCGAAGTCGAGCATCCTCCGGCGCTGGTTCTTCATGACGATCATCTCGGGCGCCGGGTAGCGCCGGTCCCGGTAGATCCATTCCAGCAGCTTCCTCGCGATGGAGCTTCTCATCATCACAGACTACACCCCGCGCCGGCATCGAACCGCTTCGCGATCTCCCGGCCACCGACACGTAGGATGATGTGCTCAGAGTCCACGCTTCACTCATCCGCGCCGTAGAACGTGTGCCAGTCGTAGCCGCCGCTCCCGTCGAGCGCGAGGATGTACGCTTCAGAGGGCGAGCCGAAATCGTGGAGAGGAGTCTCGCCGGAAGGACCGTTCCAGAGCTCACCGGACGAACCCACCACGTAGACATCACCTTCGAGCGACGTTGAGATCCCCCAGCCCGGATCGAATTTCATCGATCCGAAAAATGAGTGCCAGGCGTAGCCGCCTTCCGAGTCGAGCGAGAGCACGAAGGTGTCGACGTTGCCGGAGCCACCGGCGAAGGAATCGAGGGGATCTTCTTCCGCTGCACCGACCCAACCCGCTCTCGATTGGCCGATCGCGTACAGCGTCCCGCTCGGTCCGGTCGACAGCGAAAACGCGACGTCCCCGTCCGTGCCGCCGTAGAACGTATGCCACTGGTAGGATCCGTCTGGAGCGAGCTTCAGAAAAAACGCGTCTTCCAACGGTACGTCCTCACCCAGGGAGTGAGCGTGCAGCGGGGGCTGGCCGCTCGGCCCCGTCCACGAGGTCTCGGAGTTGCCGGCGACGTACAAGTCGCCAGCCTCGTCGACGGCCGCGTCGTACGCGATCATCATGTCGCTCTCATCCTCGATGGAGCCGAAGAAAGTGTGCCACTGGTAGTCACCGAACGAGTTCAGCTTCACGACGACCGCGTCGCCGAAGGTCCCGCCGCTTTGCGCATGGAGCGGCGCCTCGCCGCTTGGGCCGTTCCAGGTCGTCGCCGAACCGCCGGTCACGTAGATCTCGTCGGCGGAGCCCACGGCGATGCCGTATCCGTAGTCTCCTATCGGTGTCGCGTCTGAGCCGTAGAACGTGTGCCAGAGATAGTTGCCGCCGCCGCCCACCGCGAGCACCAGGATGTCGCTGTCGCCGCAGTGCGCGTGGAGCGGGGCCTCGCCGCTCGGGCCGTTCCACGGCTCGGACGAATGACCCACAACGTAGAGGTTCCCGTCCGCGCCAGCGCAGGCGGACGAGCCGAAGTCGTCATCGCTCGAACCGTAGAATGCGTGCCAGAGATACGCTCCGGATTCACCGACCGCGACGATGGCGATGTCCTTTCCGCCACTGTGATCGTGGAGCGGAGGGGTGTCGTCCGGGCCGTTCCAGCTCCCGTCCCCGTACGCGGTCACGAAAACCGTACCGGCGGAGGTGACGGCGACGGAATACGTCGCGTCGTGCACCCCCGGGGATCCGAAGATGATGTGCCACTGATACGTACCGGTCGCATCCAGCTTGAGAAGGAACACGCGGAGGAAATCGTCATCTCCCGCCTCTCCGCCCGTTTCTCCCCATACGCTGGCAGGAGGCTCCCCGTCCGGTCCGGCCCACGTTTCGCGGGTTGTTCCGACGACGTACACGCTTCCGTCCGGTCCGACTGCGACACCGGTCGCGTCGTCGAAAGTTTCGTCGCCGTCTGCGTCGCCATCGACGTCTGAATCGATGTCGACATCTGAATCCGAATCGATATTGGCGTCTCCGTCCGCATCGGAGCCGCTGATTCCGGATCCCTCGTCCGTGCATCCCATGGTGGTCAGAACGAGCGCGGTCGCGCCAAGCGCTATCGCAAAACTCTCAAGAAATTCCGGGAGCCGGTTTCGATTTTCTGACAACATGTGCCGTTCCTCCTCTTTTTCTTTCAATGAAGGAGCGAGCAAGAATCCTAGCATTTCCTATGCCGAGAATCCTGTCAGAAGAAGTCAGAAAAAAACGCTTGTGAGCGCGAGACTTGCAACAGAGCACCGATGATCGCTGTGCCAGATTGTTCCACCGCCGCGGGTCCCGGCGGTTAGCCGAAGGTGTAGGAGCGTCTCTCGCCCGGCGCGGCGGCGCGGTCCTCGGATCACCTCCGTCCGGCCGGCGCGGCGCTCAGAAGAACGTCGGCAGGCGCGGCGGCGTCCAGAGCCCCGCGAAGCTGCGCGGCCGTGGCGGCGGCGCCAGGATCGTCCCCGAGCGCGGGACGCGCCGCATCACGGGCAGCGGCGGCGGCGTGTTCCGGAGCGCCTCCCGGATCCGGATCCGGTCGAGCGGCCGCGCGTCGAGGAAGCGCACGCCGAACCCGGGCCGCCCGCGATCCGAGCGCCGCCGCAGGAGGTTCACGCGCACGATCTCGCCGAAGAAATCGAACGCGCGATCCTTGCCGAGGTCGAACGCGCAGACCACCTTCTCGCCGAGGTTGGGCAAGAGCTCGCTCGCGACGTACGCCCCGCGCGGACTCATGTCCGTGGTGGCGAGCACGACAGGCTCGTCCCACGCCGACGCGATCACCTCGATGGGTCGCGCCACGGCGCGCCGCATCTCGAAACGTCTCAACATGACACCCTCCCTCCTTCTTCGCCCCTCAGGGGCGCAGCCCGGCCAGCCACCGCCCCGGCTTCTGGAACGCGAGCGGCTGGCCGCGCAGGCACGATCGAATCGACAGGCGCTCCCGCGCCGTCGCGTCGAGGAACGTCACCCCGAACCCCAAGGGGCCGGCGTCGTTCCTCCGGCGCCCCCGGTTCACCCGCGTCACCGCGCCGAAGAAGCAGAACGGCTTGTCCGCGCCGTAAAGGTGGAACGAGCACACGATCTGCTCGCCGACCTTCGGCACGGCGTCGCTCATCAGGTAGGCGCCGCGCGGGCTCAGGTCGAACGTGACGAACTCGAGCGGCAGATCCGACTTGGCGGAGATCACCTCCATCGGAACCCCGGCGAGCCGCCTGATCTCGAAACGCTTGCTCATGAGAACCTCCTGTGTGTTCCTATCTTACATTTTATTACATTTGCATACCACAGTCAAGGAACCGTCGGCTTGCGCGAAAGCGAGGTTCTGCGCGACAACGGGGCTCGCGAGGAGGGACCCATGGACGTCTACGCGCTGCTCAGGGGGATCGAGGTTCTCGGGAGGTTCGACGACGAGGCGATCCGCAGGCTGGCGGCCGCCTCGCGGGTCGGCGAGTACACGGCGAACCAGCTCGTCCTGCGCAGCGGCGGGCCGGTGGAGTGCGTCGGCGTCGTCGCGAGCGGCGAGCTCGAGATCCGGCTCCCGGGCGGCGAGGGGACCGGCGCCCCTCCGCGGCTGCGCGAGGGCCAGCTGTTCGGCGAGATGAGCCTGCTCACGGGCGAGCCGGCGATCGCGGACGTCGTGGCCGCCTCGGCGGCCCAGGTCGTCCACGTCCCGCACGAGGCGCTCACGCGCGAGATAGGCGCAAACCCGCTCGGCGCGCACGGGCTCGCCAAGCTGCTCACGGCGAGGCTCGCGAAGCGCGGCGACGATCCCGCGGAGCGCTCGGCCGTCCGGCGCGCGCGCTCGGAGGCGAAGACGGCGTCGGGCGGCGGTGCGTCCGGCCCGGTGCTCGTGCTCAACCTCGGCAGCTCGTCGATCAAGTACGCCGTGTTCGAGGGCGGGGCGCGGCGCTTGGGCGGGCTCGTGGAGCGGATCGGCACCGGGGACGCGCGGCTCGCGCACGCGGGGCCGGCCGGAAAGGTCGAGCGCAAGCTCGGCGCCGCGGATCACGCGGCCGGGCTCGAGGCGGCGATCGAGCTCGTGAAGCACCCGGAGCACGGCGCGATCGCGCGGCTGGAGGATCTCGTCGCGGCCGGCCACCGCGTGGTGCACGGCGGCGTGCGGTTCACCGAGGCGACCGTCATCGACGCCGAGGTGAAGGCGGAGCTCGAGAAGCTCTCGGCGCTCGCGCCGTTGCACAACCCGGTCAACCTCAAGGGGATCGAGCTGTGCGAGCGGCTCCTGCCGCCCGGCGTGCTGCAGGTCGCGGTGTTCGACACGGCGTTCCACATGACGATGCCGGAGCACGCGTACAGGTACGCGCTCCCGAAGGCGTTCGCCGACGCCGAGCAGCTGCGCCGCTTCGGCTTCCACGGCACGAGCCACAAGTACGTCTCGGAGACCGCGACGGCGTTCCTCGGAGAGGCGCAGGGCGCGCTCAAGCTCGTCACCTGCCACCTCGGCAACGGCGCGTCGATCGCGGCGGTGGATCACGGCCGATCGGTCGACACGTCGATGGGGCTCACGCCGCTCGAGGGGCTCGTCATGGGCACGCGCTCGGGCGACGTCGACCCGGGCGTGCTGCTCCACCTCCTGCGCCGCGGCTTGAGCGGCGCCGACATCGACAGGATGCTCAACAAGGAGAGCGGCCTCCTCGGCCTCTCGGGGCTCACGAGCGACATGCGCGAGCTCGAGCGCGCGGCCGACGCGGGGCACGCCGGCGCGCTGCTCGCGATCCAGGTGTTCTGCTACCGGGTGCGCAAGTACGTCGGCGCGTACGCGGCGGCGATGGACGGGCTCGACGCGATCGTGTTCACAGGTGGCATCGGCGAGAACGGCGACGGCGTCCGCTCGCGGATCTGCGCCGGGCTCTCGTTCCTCGGCGTGGAGCTGGACGAGGCGCAGAACCGCGGCTCCGTGAAGGCCGCGGAGCGGGCGCGGATCGTGTCGTCGGGGCGATCCCGCGTGAGGGTGCTCGTGGTCCCCACGGACGAAGAGGCGATGATCGCGGCCGAGACGGTCCGCGCGCTCGGGCGCTCGGGCGCGGCGGCGGTGCTCTCGGCGCGGCGGGATCGGCCGATCCCGATAGGCGTGTCGGCGCACCACGTCCACCTCAGCCAGGCGCACGTGGAGGCGCTCTTCGGCGAGGGCGCCCGGCTCACGCCGCGCAAGGAGCTCACGCAGAAGGGCCAGTTCGCGTGCGACGAGGTGGTCGATCTCGTCGGGCCCAAGGGCGCGGTGCCCCGCGTGCGGATCCTCGGCCCGGCGCGGCCCGAGACGCAGGTCGAGATCTCGCGGACCGAGGAGTTCAAGCTCGGCATCGACGCGCCGATCCGCGCCTCCGGCGACGTCCGGAACTCGCCCGGCCTCCTCCTGCGCGGTAGCGCGGGCGAGGTAGCGCTCAAGGAGGGCGCGATCTGCGCGCTGCGCCACATCCACGCGAGCCCCGAGGACGCGCTCGCCTACGGGCTGCGCGACAGGGACGTGGTGCGGGTGAACCTGTCCGGCGAGCGGTCGCTCGTGTTCGGCGACGTGCTCGTGCGCGTGGACCCGAGCTTCACCCTCGAGATGCACATCGACACGGACGAGGCGAACGCGGCCGAGGTCAACCCCGACTCGACCTGCACCATCGACTCCATCCAGAGAAGGGGGGGGTGAGAGAGGCTTCAGCCCGAGAAGACCGAGTCGATGTCCCGCGCGTCGAGCACGCGGTCGGCGTAGTCGAGCAGCTCGTCCGGCGTCGCGGCGTCAACGCGCGCCCGGACCGAATCGTCGATCGGGCCGAAACGCCGTTCGAGCAGACGCACGAGGAAATCTGCTCGACCCTCTGCCCGGCCCACCTCGCGGCCGTGCGCCTCGCTGCGCTCCTGCCACTCGCGCTCCCACCGCGCCATCTTCGTCTCGAGCATCGCTTTCGTCTCCTCGAACGCCCGCCGCAGCTCGGCCAGGTCCGGTCCATTCTATCACGCCAGGCCGTCCACTGCGTCCATTGCGTCCACTGGGTCCACTGGCGGGCGCCGGATGTGGACCAAGTGGACAGAGTGGACCAAGTGGACAGAGTGGACGCCCGAGAAGCTCATCCGGCTCGAGGCAGCTCTTCCGACATGACGAAACGCATGGCCGGGGCGCGGGCCGCCCCGTACCCTTCCCGAGCCGCCGGATTCGGCTTGGCAACGCGCAGCGAAACGGACTATCTAGATGGTTCTCAAACCGTCGTGCGGATCGATGGAGGCACCATGAAAAAGGTCGAATCGAATTTCCCGAAAGCCAGGATCCCGTTCGGCTGCTGGGGGAGCAGCTACTTCCCGGCGTGGCAGACCTCGCCGCTCGCGGAGGTCAACATCGGCCAGTTCGCCGGCGAGGCGATGGCGCGCATCATGAGCCTGCGCGGCGTGCAGAAGTCGCAGCTCGAGTACCTCATCTCGGGCTCGACCATCCCTTGGCACTGGAAGTTCTGGAACTCGCCGATGCTGTCGCACTGCTTCGGGCAGCGGCTCCCCGGGTACCACATCGAGCAGGCGTGCGCGACCGGCGTGCAGACGATCGTGGCCGCGGCCAACGAAATCCAGGTCGCCCACCGCGAGGCGGTCGGCGTGCTGACGTTCGACCGCTGCAGCGACTCGCCGGTCGGCGTCTTCCCGGAGCGGCGCACCTACCAGCGCACGGTGCCGCTCGCGGACGTCTGGGACAACTTCGGTTTCGATCCGGCGACCGGCAAGGCGATGATCGCCGCGGCCGGCAACGTGGCGCGGAAGCACAAGCTCGACCGCAAAGAGATCGATGAGATGACCGCCAATTGCTACGAGAGCTATTTCGCGGCCAAGAAGGCCGGCCATCTCGACAACGTCCTCGTCCCCCTGGAGATCCTGAACGTGCAGGGCAAGAGGGTCGGCGTCGTCGACGACGACACCGGCATCCGGCCGGTCTCGCTCGCGGAGCTGCGCGGGATGCGCGAGCTCGACACCTGCGTGACCGGCGGCACGCAGACCCACGCCGCGGACGGCATGGCGTGCGTCGTCGTGGCGAGCGTCGACAAGGCCAAGGAGCTGTCGCGCCGGCCCGAGATCGGCGTCGAGGTGATCGCCAAGACCGAGGTCCGCACCGAGCCCTGCACCATGCCTCTCGGGCCGACCGAGGCCACGCGCAAGCTGCTCGCGCAGACCGGCCTCACGATGGACGACTTCTGCGTCGTCAAGTCGCATAATCCCTTCGCCGTCAACGACGTCGTGTTCTGCAAGGTGCACAACTACAGCTGGAAGAAGATGAACAGGACGGGATCCTCCATCGTCTGGGGTCACCCGCAGGGCCCGACCCTGACGCGGATCTCTCTCGAGGCGATCGACGAGGCGGCGAGGCTCGGCGGCGGGCTGGCGCTGGTCATGGGTTGCGCGGCGGGCGACGTGGGCATCGCCGCGATTTTCCGGGTTACCGACGCGGGAGGTCGATGATGACGAAGATGATGCGCAAGTCGTCCCTCGAGGCGATCGGCCTCGGGAGTGTCCTCGGTATTTTCGAGCGCGGCGCCATGCCGATCCGCGCCGATGAGCTCGTCGACGAGATGTTCGGCAAGAAGTCGCAGCGGGGCTCCTTCGTCGTGTCCGGCGCGGGCGGGATCGTGGGCGCCGGCAAGTGCGTGCAGATGAGCTCGCGGCTCCTGCCGTACGGCGTGCCGGTCGTGGGCATCGACCTCGCGGGCGCGCCGGACGGGCTCGGCGCGAAGGTCGACGGCCTCGTGAAGACGTTCGGCCGCGACAAGGCGCACGACGTCATGAGCAACATCGTGCGGATCACCTACGACGGAAAGCGGCTGCCGGCGCACCTCGCCCACTTCCAGCCGAGGATGCTGCTCGAGGCGGTCCCCGAGATCCTCCCGCTGAAGCGCGCGCACTTCGACATGTTCCGCGCCGCGTACCCCGGGATCGAGATCCGCTCCGTGACCTCGGGCTTCCCGAGCTCGGAGCTCGGCGTCGGGATCGCGCACCCCGCGTTCCCGCACGAGATCAACAAGATCTGGGAGGTCGTCGAGGGGCCGGACGCGCCGTTCTCGAAGCTCGTCTGGGCGCTCGGCATGATCCCGCTGCCCGTGTCGGACAGCTGGTCGTTCGTGCTCGACGTCCTGTTCTGCGGCCTCACCAAGGCCGCGGCGCGGTACGGCGAGACCTCCAACATGCCGGCCTGGAAGGTCGACAAGCACGTGCGCAGGCTGCTCGGGCCGAACCCGCTGCGCGCGCACGACGCCATCGGCATCAAGGGCTCGTCGTTCCTGACGTGGTCGTGCCTCCACCACCTCGCGGAGAAGTACGGCCCGCTGTTCGCGCCGCCCGCGAACCTCACGGAGCGCAAGGACAGCGGCGAGACGTGGTTCCCGCAGAACCACCTCCGCCCGATCGTGAACTGGAACCTGACCGACGCGGAGCTCGACGACCTCGAGGCGCAGATCGTGGGCCCGGTGATCCAGATGGCGTCGATCATGATAGCCGAGAAGCGCGCGTCGCTCTCGGACATGAACGCGGTCGGAGAGCTGTGCGCCCAGTTCCGGCGCGGCATCGTCGCCGTGATCCGCGGCCTCGGCTACGACAAGGCGGTGAAGCTCGTCGAGCGGCTGCACCAGCTCCAGCCCGACACCAAGGCCGGGTTCGAGCGCGGCGCCCTCGAGGCGATGAACACGCCCGAGTGGCAGCAGCTCTACGTCAACGCCGAGCACAACGGCAAGGTCGGCGTCATCACGGTGAGCCGCGAGGCGTACAACTGGGACGTCAACGACGAGCTCAACCGCGCGATCGACTGGCTCAAGGCCGAGGGGATCAAGCAGGTGATCCTCTCCCCCGACTTCCACCTCTCGACGCAGATGGTGGGCGCCGACATCCTCGACTTCGCGCCGGGGCTCAAGGACGAGGCCGCGGGCGCGAAGGTCGCCGAGAGCTGGACGCGGACCGCGCGCCGCCTCCACACGGACTTCGACGTGAGCGTCGGCTTCGTCAACGGCAAGCGCTGCCTCGGCGGCTGCCTCGAGCTGATGACCCACTGCCACTACCTGGTCGCCACCGACGGCGTCTCCCTCGGGTTCCCGGAGGTCACGCTGCCGGTCGTGCCCGGGATGGAAGGGTGCCACTGGCCGTTCCGCAAGGCGAAGGCCGCGGACTGGCCGAAGCTGGCGACGCTGCTCGTGACCGGCAAGCCGGTCGACGCGGCCGCGGCCGTGGGCTGGCTCGTCGACTTCGCGGGCCCGACCGAGGAGGCGCTCCAGGTCGCGTACAAGCTCGCGTCCGGCGGCGGCGGGATCGAGCGCCGGCCCTTGTGCGAGACGAAGCTCGACAAGATCGCCGCGCTCTCCGTGCCCGAGCTCGATCAGCAGGCGCCGGCGAACGTCGTCGCGGCGCGGCGGGCGATCTGGGACGCGGTCCAGAAGTCGTGCGGCTGCACGGCGGCGGAGGCGCTCACCCTGCAGGCGAAGGTCGCCGCGGGCTTCATGGCCGGGCCCCTGTGCAACAAGGGCAAGGTCGGCGCGGAGATCGGCAAGGCGCTCGGCGCCTGAGAGGTGCAACGAACATGACCGTCCTCCAAGAAGGCAAGGGCAAGCTGCTCGGCTGGCACGATCCGGACGAGCACCGGCGGTGGGTGCTCGAGCACAAGACGCGGAGGCTCGTGGACAAGCGCACCACGGTCGCCGACGCGGTCTCGAGGCTCGTCGCGGACGGCGACTTCATCGCCATGGGCGGCTTCGGCCACATCCGCGTCTCCATGTCCATCATCTACGAGATCATCCGGCAGAAGAAGCGGCACCTCAAGATGGCGGGCAAGACCGCCGTGCACGACGCGGACATCCTCGTCGCGGGCGGCGCCGTCGACGAGATCGAGGTCGCCTACACGTTCGGCCACGAGCTGCGCGGGCTCTCGAACGCCTCGCGCCGCGCGGCGCAGGAGGGCCGGCTCAAGGTCATCGGCGAGACGAGCAACGCCGGCTACCAGTGGCGCTTCCTCGCGGGGATGATGGGCCTGCCGTTCATCCCGGCGCGCAACCTCCTCGGCACCGACACGCTCGCCCACAGCTCGGCCAAGGTGATCGACGATCCGTTCACGGGCCGGCCGATCTGCCTCATCCCGGCGGCGTTTCCGGACGTCGTCGCGATCCACGTCCCGCGTTGCGACAAGTTCGGCAACTGCCAGATCGACGGCTCGCTCGTCGAGGACTTCGAGCTCGCGCGGTGCGCGCGCAAGCTGATCGTGACCACCGAGAAGATCATCGACGAGGAGGAGATTCGGGACAAGCCGCACGCGACCGTGATCCCGTTCTTCCTCGTGGACGCGGTGGTCGAGGTGCCGTTCGGCAGCCACCCGTGCCTCATGCCCTACCAGTACTACTTCGACGAGGAGCACATCGGCGACTGGCTCAAGGTCTCCAAGACCGACGCCGGTGTCGACGAGTACTTCCAGAAGTACGTGTTTTCGGTGAAGTCGTTCGAGGAGTACCTCGAGCTCGTCGGGGGCCGCGCGCAGATGGAGAAGCTCGCCCGCATCGAGCTGTACGAGGCGCCGGTCGAGCTGCCCTGGGTCAACGCCCGCGTGAAGGGAGGTGACAAATGACGATCCCCGGCTACAACGGGACCGAGCTGCTCGCCACCGTCGCCTCGCGCATCCTCCAGAACGGCGACTCCGTCTTCGTCGGCACCGGCCTGCCGGTGATCGCCGGCATGCTCGCCCAGAAGACCCACGCCCCCGAGCTGCTCGTGTTCTTCGAGGCGGGCGCGATCGGCCCGCAGGTGCCGCAGCTCCCGATCTCGGTGGGCGACTCGCGGACGATCCACAAGGCGGTCGCCGCCTCGTCGATGCACGATCTCATGTCCATGTGCCAGTCCGGGTACGCGGACTACGGCTTCCTCGGCGCGGCGCAGCTCGATCCGTTCGGCAACATCAACACGACCGTCATCGGCGACTGGGACAAGCCGACCGCGCGGCTCCCGGGGAGCGGCGGCGCGAACGACGTCGGGTCGTTCGTCCACAAGATGATCATCATCCTCCGGCAGTCCAAGCGATCGTTCGTGCCGAAGGTCGATTTCATCACGACGCCGGGCTTCCTGACCGGCCCGGGGGCGCGCGAGAAGGCAGGGCTGCCGAGTGGCGGCGGCCCGTTCCGCGTGATCACGCAGCTCGCGGTGTACGACTTCAACCCAGCGACCTGCCGGATGCGCCTCTTCTCCCTGCACCCGGGCGTGAAGGTCGACGACGTCCGGGAGAGCGCGGGCTTCGAGATCGAGATCCCCGAGTCGTACGGCGAGAGCCCGACCCCGACCGCCGACGAGCTCCGCCTCCTGCGCGACGTGATCGACCCGTCGGGCATCGTGATCGGGAAGTAGCTGCGCCGTCCGCTCGAAAGGAGATCGCCATGAAGAAGCTCGCGGGAGTCCTCGTCGTCCTGTCGCTCGCGCTCGCGCTCGGCGCGTGCCAGAGCTACGAGAAGGGCGTCGAGGTGATCTGCCAGGGGCCGAACAGCTGCGCGGAGTGCGCGAACATCGATCCGTCGATGCGGATGGCCATGATGGCCAAGAGCATCGACGACAACCTGAGCAACGGCAAGGCGACCGATCTGTTCGGCGCCATGGCCGCGATGTCGCCCGCCGAGCGCGTCGCCAAGCTGGAGGCCGAGGCCAAGGCCGCCGGGCTCGCCAGCTGCCCGCTCGTCGACGAGCTCCGCGAGGCCGCCGCGGCGGAGTGACGACGGCGGAGGTTCGTGTCGTCAGCCCCTTGACACCTCTGCGGGGCTGGCAGATTGTTTGGATACCGACAGAGCGCATCATCATGAGCAAACAAGAAGACAGCAAACGAGTTGCCCGCGGGACCCTCTCCCGTCTCTTCGTCCTAGGCCTCCTGATCTTTGCCGCGACGGCGCCCGCCGAGGCTCGCGCCGACGCCGCCCAGAACAAAGCCAAGACCGCCTTCCAAAAAGGGGCGAAGCTGTTCGAGGCGGGGGACTACACCGAGGCGGTCAAGGCGTTCCGCGCGGCGTACGAGGCCGCCCCGCACTGGAAGCTGCTCTACAACATCGCGCAGTGCGAGGCCGCGGCCAAGAACTACGGCCCTGCGCTCGAGGCGTTCGAGGCGTACTTGGTCTCCGGCGGAGACGACGTCCCCGCGGAGAGGCAGGACGAGATCCGCAAGGAGATCGCGCGGCTCCGGGATCTCTGCGGCGACGTCGTGGTGGACGCCCCCGCCGGCTCGGACGTGTTCATCGACGATCTCAGGCGCGGCACGACGCCCATCGCGGGCGAGATCCCGGTGGGCGCCGGGATGCACGTCGTCCGGATCGTCCACGGCGGGGACGAGCTGCTGAAGCAGGAGATCCAGGTCCGAGGGGCGAAGACCGTCACGGTCAGGGTCGGCGACGCGGCGACCGTCCAGCCCGGACCCCCGGAAGCGAAGCCCGGCGGCGCGACCGCGCCCGAACCGGAGCCCGAAACGGGGCCCGAGCCGCCGCTCGCGGAAACGCCGGCATCGCCGGAGGACGGCCCGCCGAACAAGATGGTCGTGATCGGGAGCGTGCTGACGGCGGTGGGAGGGGCGGCGCTGATCGCCGGGGTCGTCACCGGCGCCGTGTCGCGGGCGAAGACCAAGGATCTCGAGGAGAGCTGCCCGGACAAGCAGTGCACCGATCCGGGCGACGAGACGCTGCACGACCAGGCCGCGCGGCTGTCGCTGGCGACCGACGTGATGCTCCCGGTCGGGGCGGCCGTCGCCGTCGCCGGCGTGGTGCTCGTAGTGCTGGGGCTGAGGGGCGAATCCGCGGATGAGCCCGACGCCGAGGTGACCGCCGCCGCGGGGCCGGGACACGTCGGCGTGGCGTTCAGAGGGAGGTTCTAGAAGATGGCGAGGATGCTCGTCCGGACGGCGGTGGCGTCGTTGGTCGCCTTGGCCGGCTGCTCCGCGATCAACGACCTCGACGGGTACCACTACGGGTCCGACACGGACACCGATACGGACACCGACACGGACACCGACACGGATACCGACACGGACACCGACACGGACACCGACACGGACACCGACACGGATACGGATGCGGATGACGTAACAACCGCGGTGAACGCGACCTCCGGCTCGGGCGCCGTGTCCTCGGAGACGGTCCGTGGGTTCATCAGCGTGGGCGGGGTGCTCCCGGCGGGCAACACCCAGAGCGAATCGTACCAGGCCAGGATCGGCGTGGGCGCGTTGGTCCAGCAATAGGAGTCAGGAAACCATGAGACAGAGAGCGATTGCGTGTGCGGTGGCGTTGGCGGTGAGCGCGTTCGCGGGGAACGCGTCGGCCACGGTCTCGGACTACCTGCCGGTGGGAGGCGTGCTCGCCGACCTCGACGGCACTCCCCTCGACGGCCCGTACAGCGTGGTCTTCTCCCTGTACGACGACGTCATGGCCACGACCCCGATCTGGACCGAGACCTACGACGCCCTTGATATCGATGACGGGCTGTTCACGGCGTACCTGGGGACGGAGACGCCGCTCGTGTTCGGCGACCTGATCCTGGCGGACGAGCTGTGGCTCGGCGTGAAGGTGGGCGCCGACTCGGAGATGGACCGGATCGCCATCGGCAGCGTGCCGTTCGCCGTGGAGGCGTACCAGTGCCGGCAGGTGGGGAGCCTCGAGGAAGGCGACATCCAGCCGATCCTCTCCGGCGCCAACCAGTGCGCGGACGGGACGTTCCTCCAAGGTTGGGACGCGGACGGGGGCGTCTCCGTCTGCGACGCGCCGGAGCCGGAGATCGTGATCACGGATTGGGCCAGCGACGGCTTCACGGGATGGACGGCTCCTTACTCGCCCACCGGCGGCTTCGCGTCGTTCATCGAGTACAGAAAGATGGGAGACATGGTCTTCCTGAGGGGGGCGGGGAACGCCGGCAGCACCCATGTGCTCGCCGGGCAGACCATCGCCACTCTTCCTGTGGGGTTCAGGCCCGGGAAAGGGCTCGGCTTCCTCAGCCTCGTCCGGTGCTGCTCCGACCCCGCCGGGGCCGCATACGTCTACATCTCGACGTCTGGTGTGATTTACGTCAACGACCTCGTTGTGAATCCGGGGGCCAGGCAGTTCGTATACTTCGACGGCGTCAGCTTCTCGACGTTGCCGTAGGTCATTCTCGCTCCCGCTCAGAACTCGCCGTTGACCTCGCCGGCCGAGCCGCCGTCGTCGACCGCCGCGGCGATCCCGGCCACCGCGCTGCCCACGACCACGAGCCCCACCGCGCCCCAGAACCACCAGCTCTTGTACCAGATCTTCTTCCCGTCCTCGGGCGGCTGCTCCGGCGGGGTCGGGACGGTGGGGGCCGCGATCTCGGGCGGCGGCGGCGGGAAGCGCTCCTCGAGCTTCAGCTTCAACCCCTTCGCCCAAGTGCCGCGCTCGCCGAGCGCCATGGGGTGGCGCGACGGCTTCTCGTCGCCTCCGGTCGGAACGATCTGCAGGACGAGCCACTCCGCGCCGTCCGCCGTGCGCTTCGCGATCGCGGCGACGACCCACTGCGTGCCGATCGCCTTCCCCAGCGCCGCGATGGCCTCGGGCGCGTGCTCCCTCGGCTGCCACGCCGCTCGCTTCTCCAGCGCCGAGAGCCAGACCGCCTGCATCGCCGGCGGGTGCTCGACCGGATCGAGCCGCAGCCCGGGCTCGCGCTCGAGCATCAGGACCGCGAGCTCGAACGCCGCGTCGCGTTCGCCGAGATCGAGAAGCGTACGCATCATCAGGAGCTCGGCCTCGGCGAGCGCGGGCTCCGCGAGGAGATCGCCGCGGTGCTCGAGGTGAGCCGCCTGGACCGCGCGCGCGGCCTCGAACGACTCGCGCAAGTGCAGGCCCAGGTGCAGCTCGCGGGCCTCGCCGAGATCCGGCGCCGACGCGTCGAGCCTTCTCCCCGCTTGCCCGGCGTCCGTCACCGCGAACCCGAGCTCCTCGAGCGCCGTGACGATCAGGAGATCGAGCGTCGCCCGCGACGCCGCCTCTGCGATGGGCACGCGGGTCGGCAGCACGAGGACTGTCTGTCCCGCCGGCTTCGGCGGTCCCTCCGCGGCCGGTTCCGCAGCCGAAGCGCAGAGCGACACCGCCGCGATCCACGCCGCACAGATCAGGGCGGCGGCGCTGCGCCCGACGACATCCGTGATCATCCGTTCCCTCTCGAGAACACGCGGCCCCGTCGCCGCGGGTTCATGATACCATCACGGGCGATCAGAAGAGAACCGGCCAAGATCCTTTGCCGTCGCCGGACGTAACCTCGGGGGACCGCCGCGAACGGAGGGTGGAGATGGACACTGCGCGCAGCCGTACCACGTCGTATTTCGCCGTTGGCCTCTGGGCCGCGATCGGCCTCCTCGCCGCCGGGTGCGAGGATCAGGCCGGCGGGATCACGCCCCTCGGGAAGGATACGGCCGGTGCCGGAACCGCGAGCGGGGCGCGTGTCACGGCGCTCATCGGGCTGCCCGCGGAGCACCGAGCGACCGCCTCGTCGGAAAAAGGCGTATCGCGCGCCGTCGCCGAGGGCGACGCCCTCCGCCCCGGCGAGGCGATCGAGACCGGGCCGAAGTGCGAGGCGATAGTGACGCTCGCGGACGGGACGACCGTCCACATCGGCGAGGCTGGGATCGTCGCGCTCGGCAAGGGCGCTGGTGCGCCGGACCTCGAGCTCGATCGCGGCGCGATCGCGATCACCCGGCCGTTCGGCGGCGCCAAGGCCACGAGCCTGGGGCTCGGCGAGAAGCGGCTCGAGGTGGCGAGCGGGCGCGCGTCCGTCTTCGTCGACGGCGAGAGCTACACCGTGCGCGTGGACTCGGGCACGGCGGCGCTCGCGCCCGGCGGAGAGGCGATCCTCGCGGGAGACATCGTCCGTATCGAGAAGGGCGGAGCGATCGCGCGGGACGCGGCGGTGTTCGCTGCAAGGCTCTCCCACTACGTCTCGCCGCTCTACGGCAGGGAGCCGGAGCTCGCGGTGGAGCCGGCGGTGCTGCGCGGCATCGGCACGCTCACGGCGCGGCTGCCCGGGACCGGCCGCTCCAACGAGGAGGCGCTCGAGCTCGCGTCGCACGATGTCGACGTAGTGCTTCGGGACGGCGTGGCGTTGACGCAGATCGAGGAGGCGTTCGTGAACCGCTCCGGGAGGACGGTGGAGGCGACGTACAGGTTCGTGCTCCCGTCGTCCGCGAGCATCACGCGTCTCGCGCTCGAGGTGAACGGTCGCGTCGAGGAGGGCGAGGTGCTCGAGACCGCCCGGGCGAAAAGGATCTTCAAGGAGATCGTCGACGACTCGGTGCGGCCGCGGGATCCGGCGCTCCTCGAGTGGGTGCGCGGCTCGACGTTCAGCATGAAGATCTTCCCGATCAAGCCCGGCGAGACCAAGCGCGTGTTCCTCTCTTATGTCGAGCCGACCGCGATGCAGCGGGGCGCGGCGCGTTACGTCTACCCGCTCGGCGGCCCGGCGGGCGCGCCGACGGCCGGCAGGTTCAGCATCGACGTCGACATTCAGAACGCTTACGGGATCTCGTCCGTGCGCACGCCGCTCTACCCGACCGAAGTGCGGGCGGGCGCCGATCGCGCCACCGTGTCGTTCAGCGCCGATCGCTACGCGCCGAGCGTCGACTTCGCAGTGGAGTACGCCGTCGCGAAGCAGCCGGCCGAGATGCGCGTGGCCGCCCAGACCGAGACGAACGGCGCGACCTACGCCATGCTGCTCGCCTCCCCCGTCGCGGGCGCCGCGACGCACCGTGTCTCCACGAAGGGCAAGCGGCTGCTCGCGGTCGTCGACACGTCGTACGGAACCGCCGAGGAGCTCCACGCGCTCGCGTCGGCGACCGTGCTCGAGCTCGCCGCGAGCCTCGGGCGCGGCGACGAGATCAACGTGCTCGCGTGCGACTCGGGCTGCCGCTCGATGTCGCAGCGGTTCGAGACGATCGACGAGCGCCTCCTCGACAGGATGCGCGGTTTCCTCGCCGACAACCCGCCGGGCGGGGCGAGCGACATCCTCGGCGCCATCGAGCGCGCGTTCACGTTCACGTCCGACGGCCTTCCTGCGACGATCGTCTACCTCGGCGACGGCGTGCCGACCGCGGGGGAGACGGATCCGGGTAAAATCGTCGATCTGCTCACGCGCACGGCGCCGCCGAACGTCCGGGTGCAGACGATCGGGATCGGCCCGAACGTCGACGCGCTGCTGCTCGATGCCGTGGCTGCGGCGCTCGGCGGAGCGAGCTACGATCTCTCGCTCGGCGAGGCGCCGGCCGAGGCCGCGTGGAACGTGTCCCGGAGGCTGTGGTCCGCGGGGCTCGTCAACGTCGCGGTCGAGTGGCCCGCGGGCGTGCGCAACGCCTACCCGCAGCGCGTCGGCTTCGTGCCCGCGGGGACCGAGGTCGCGTTCTTTGCGGCGCTCGACGGGAGCGACGTGTCGGGCGACGTCGTCCTGCGCGGGACGACCGTCGACGGCGCGCCCGTCGAGCGGCGGTTCCCGATCTCGATCCGGGCCGAGCGGCCCGAGCCCGGCTTCATCAGCCGCCTGTTCGCCAAGTCGCACATCGATCATCTACAGCTCGTCGGGGGTTCGGCGAAGGAGATCATCGAGACGTCGCGCCGCGCGCGCGTCGCGAGCCGGCTGACGAGCTGGATCGTGCTCGAGAACCAGCGCATGTACGATCGCTTCAACGTGCAGCGCACGGCGGCCGGCGAGTGGGACGGGCAGGCGGCGACGTTTACCGAGGTCGCCGCCGCGGACCTCGACGAGGGCGTGGACGACGTGCTCGCGGGATCGCTCGACGCGCTCGAGGCGCTCGGGTACGCCGGGGACGAGGCCGCCGCGAGGGGGCGCAGCGGATCCGGTTTGCTCGGCGCGCTCACCGGCGGCGGCGCGGGCGGCGGCGGGAAGAAGGCGGGCGGTTCCTCCTACGGGCCGACGACCGGGAGCACGGCCGCGCCTTCCGCGGCGCCTCCGGCCAAGGCGGCGCGGGCCGCGGAGGACGAGCCGGCGCCGTACGCCGAAGAGAAGAAGGCAAAGCTGGCGGATAGCGCCAAGGATTCATACGACAGCGCTGCTCCGCTCGCCCAGGGCTCCGCGCCGATGGCCGAGCCCTCGGGCGGGCTCGGGACCGCCTACGGCACCGGAACCGGGTGGGGATACGGCGCGCCGATCGCCAAGAACGACTACGAGGATCAGTGGCGCTGCAACCGCGGGCCCGTGTACGAAATTCAAATCACGCGCGCATCGGGCGCGGGCCTGGGCGGGGCACAGATCGACGCGCTCGCCGCGGAGGTGCGGGCGCGACCGCTGAGCCGGCAGGCGCACCGGAAGTACGTGGGAGCGCTCGCCCGCACCGGCCGGATAGAGGACTCGCTCGTCGCCGCAGACGCGTGGCGAAGGGCCGATCCGCTCGACGGCGGGGCGCTCGCGGCTTACGCCGACGCCCTCGCACGACGCGGGGACCGGGCGATCGGGCTGCGCGCGTACGCGTCCATCGCGGAGGTCGATCCGAAGCGCGCCGCCAACCACGCCCGGGTCGCCGAGGCGTTCGAGGCGCTCGGCGCGTTCGACGCGGCCGCCTCGCACAGGCGCTCGGCCGCGGCGTTCGATCCGAAGGGCCGCGGCGAGTCGATGCTCCGCTACCTCTTCTGTCTCGCCGCGGCGCGCATGACGGCGCTGCTCGACGTCGAGGCCGCGGCCGTGCTCGGCGATCCCGGGCTGCGCAAGGTGCGCGGCGACGTCCTCGCCCTCGTCGAGGGCGCGCGACGGGGTGTGCTCCCGGAGCGGGCGGCGCAGCAGGCCCGCGGCGAGCTCATCGTGAAGCTCACGGGCACAAGGAGCGCGGGCGACCTCGATCTCGCGGTGCTCGATCCCGCGGGCCGGCGCATCTCCGGCCTGTGGCCGCGCGGTGCGACGTCGGTCGATCTGCCGGGTGCGGACGGCGAGACGCTCGCGCTCAAGGGGCTCTCGAACGGCCGCTACAAGATCCTCGTCTCCACGACCGGCGCCGCCGCGCCGTACGGGCAGGCCGTGTCCGGCAGCGTCACGATCCGCGTGCGCGACAAGCGACAGACGTTCCCGTTCTCGTTCTCGGGCACCGACGCGGTCGTCGCCGAGGTGCGCTACCAGAAGCGGGATCGCCCGGTCGGCTGCTACTGATCTCCGCCCCGCCGTGGCACGGCCCCCGGGAATAGTCGCGGGAGCCGGTTCGTCGTGGCGAAGAGGTGAAAATGAAGACGATCCCCATCGTGCTGGCCGTCCTCTGCTTCGCTGAGCTGATCGCGGCGGGCGCCTCGGCCCAGACCCTGAGCTGCGACGACGGCGTCGTCGAGATGAGCGACTCGAAGTACCTGGTCGAGTCGAAATGCGGCGAGCCCACGTTCACGGACGCAACTCGGGTGACGCGCGTCTCCGAGCGGGGCGACGAGGTGTTGCAGGAGTTCGTCGAGGTCGAGGACTGGCTCTACGACTTCGGCCCGAACCGCCTGGTCGTGGTGCTCACCTTCGAGAAGGATCGGTTGATCGGCATGCGCAGCTTCGGCTACGGCCGCGATTCGGGCGGGAGCCCGGCCTTCGACAAGGTCGTGGCGATCGGAGAACCGACTGTCCGCGTGCTGTTCCTCTTCGGGCCCCCTTCCTACAAGGAGGAGCGTATCGACACGTCAGTCGTCAGCCGCGAGCACGGCGGTGCCTTCCCGAAGCAGGTCTCCGTGGAGACGTGGACCTACAACCTGGGACCCAACCGCTTCATGAGGATCTACCACTTCGTCAACGGCCGCCTGACCGCGATCGAGCGAGGCCCGCGGGGGTTCTGAGTCACTTCGTGCCGAAGAGCCGGTCGCCCGCGTCGCCGAGCCCGGGGACGATGTACGCGTGCTCGTCGAGGTGCGAGTCGAGCGACGCGACGTAGACGTCCACGCCGCCGTGCTCGCGGTTGAAGACGCGCATCCCCTCCGGCGCCGCGACGAGCGCGAGGAACCGGATGTCGCCGTCCTTCACCCCGCGGGAGTTCAGCACCGAGACCGCGTGGGCGGCCGAATTGCCGGTGGCGAGCATCGGATCGACGAGGATGAACGTGCGCCCCTCGACCTCGGGGAGCTTCACGAGGTACTCGTGCGGCATCTTCGTCCCGGGATCGCGGTACAGGCCGACGTGACCGACGCGCGCGCCCGGCACGAGCTCCAGGAGGCCGTCGGCCATCCCGGCACCGGCCCGCAGGATCGGCACGATCGCGAGCTTCTTGCCCGCGATCACGCGGGCCGTCGTCTCGGCGAGCGGCGTGCGGATCGTCTCCTCGGCGAGCGGCAGGTTGCGCGTCACCTCGTACCCCATGAGGAGGGCGATCTCCCTGAGCAGCTGGCGGAACGTGCGCGTCGACGTCGCCGCGTTCCGCATGTGCGTCAGCTTGTGCTGGATGAGCGGGTGATCGAGGATGAAGAGGTTCGGAAACTCTTCGACTTGTCGCATGGAGCCCCCGGGGCCGGCGTCAATGCAGCGTGCGGTTGCGGACGCCGTCGGACGGCGCCGGCTCGTCGTCGTCACCGTCGAACGGGTCGATCTCCTCGCCCGGGACCGGGAGCAGCGCCGGGTGCGGCACCGCGCGCCACTCCTCGTCCTCGCCCGCCAGCTCCTGCACCGCGACGTGCGTCGCCCCGAGCTGGCGCAGCAGGTCCTCCGCCTCGCCCGCGTCCGCACCCGGCGCGAGCGTCCAGGCGAGATCCGCGCCGCGGCTCGCGATCGAGTGACCCGTCTCCCAACCGATGGCGTCACCGAGGCCGTGGCGCGCGTAGATCGCCGCGACCTCGTCGGCGTCCGCCTCGCCGCCTCGCCGCTCGAAGAGGGCCGCGACCTCGACCGACGCCGCTTCGATGATCGACTCGAGCGTCTCCTGGGCCGTCTCCGCGGCGATGGGGTTCTCGAACCGCGCCAGGACGACGGTCCTCGATACGGGCTCCTGTGATCTGCCGTTGTGCATGCGATCCCTTCTCCCGATGGCCATACCACGAACGGCGACCGCTTTCCACCGGCAGCGGGTTCGCGTTACGCGTTCCGCAGGGTGAACGAGGTGTCCTTGAACGTGTCGCTCAGGTAGGCGACGCGGCCGTCGGCGTCGAGCTCGATCACGGTGACGCCCGCGTTGCGGTACGGCGCGCCGTCGCGGCTCGTACCCTCGTTCGTCCATTCGACCGCGGCGTGGCGATCGTCGCAGATGACGCGGCGCGGCTCGAAGGCGAGCGCCGGGAACTTGAAGAAGAGAATCTTCACGAACTTCTCGATCCGCGCGCAGCCCTCGACGGGCGCGGTGCCCGGGAAGTGGAAGACGGCGCCCTCGGCGAGGAGCGAAGCGAAGGCGGCCGGATCGCGCGCGTTCATGGCGCGAAACAGCGCCCTGGCGGTGTGTGCGGTGTCCTGGCTCATGGGGCCTCCCTGCAATTCGCCCATTTTCGGGAGAAAACGGTTAGAATGACAGCAAATCCATGCCTCGCGGGCGTCAGGAGGGTCGAATGAGAAGCCGGACGATCGCTGCTTTCTTGGCCGTATCAGCCTGCGCGCTCGCCTCGGGCGCTCCGCTCGCCGGGTGCGAGGGCGACGGCGGCGGCGGTTTCCAGCCTTCGGACACCGACACGGACGCGGACACGGACGCGGACACGGATGTGGATTCGGACTCGGACTCGGATACCGATTCCGACACGGACGGCGACACCGATGCGGACACGGATTCCGACGCCGACACGGATGGAGATACGGATGTCCCGGAATGCACGGACGGCGACAGCGACGGCTGGTGCCTGCCGTTCGACTGCGACGACTCGGACAACTCCGTCCACCCGGGCGCGACCGAGGATCAGACCAACGGCGCCGACGACGACTGCGACGGTACGACCGACGAGGCGTCGCCGTTCGGGGACGAGTTCGTGGCCGGGACCGTGTGGGCGCCGGCCGGGACGTTCCCGATCTCCGGCGCGCTCGTTTACCTCACATCCGAGCTGCCGGATCCGATCGAGGACACGACGTTCTGCTACGATTGCGAGAACATGGGCGGCAAGCCGTGGGCGCTTTCCGGCGCGGACGGGAGCTTCTCGATCACGAACGCGCCCTCGGGTACGGTCTACCTCGTCACGCGCAAGGGGCTGTTCCGCCGGGTGCGGCAGATCACGATCACGGCCGGAGAGCCGTACTTCGTCCCGGACGATGAGTCGACCCTGCCCGGTGCGAACTCGGCGCCGTACGACGAGATCCCGAGCTACGCGGTGCTGCTCAACGGCTACGACCTCCCCGAGGACATGCTGGCCAAGATGGGGCTCGGCGAGCTGACGAGCTCGGGCAACCTCGATACGGCGCAACCGTACAGCTTCGATCTCTACAACGACTCGTACTCCGACAGCACGGCCGTCGGGTCGTCTTCGTCGCTCGTGTCGAGCCTCACGAACCTCGAAAACTACCACATGGTGTTCTTTCCCTGCATCTGCCACACGCTGACCGCGACGAGCTACACGTCGAACCTCCAAAACTACGTCATCGGAGGCGGCAAGATCTACTCCTCGTGCTGGGCGTCGCAGTGGGCCGAGACCCCGTTCCCGAACGCGATCGAGTTCAACGGCAGCGACACGGCGTACAACGCGGGCAACGTGGGGTACTGGGACAGCTTCGGCACGATCACGGACACGGAGATGCGCGCCTGGCTCGCCGAGGTGAACCCGAGCTCCAGCCTCGACAATTACCCGTTCGACGGCGGCTACATCCTGATCGACTCGTTGACGACGGGTGCCTACGCTGGCCACGGCCTCGAGGAGGACGGCGGCCTGGTGATCCCGAAGTCGTGGGTCAACGACGTGAGCGACTACCCGGGCCACCCGCTGACCGTCACGTACAACTACGACTGCGGCAAGGTGTTCTTCTCCACCTACCAGGTCGTCGAGAGCACGCCGTCGACGGCCATCCGCCCGCAGGAGTGGGTGCTCATCTACCTCTTCTTCGAGGTCGGCGTCTGCGATGGCGACTACACCATCGAATAGGGGCGCCGCTCGCCGCGCCCGCCGCCAACGGCGGGAATGATGCGCCACCTCCCGCCGGGGCTTGACTCGATATGCCCAAACGAACATAACGCAGATGACATTTGCCGTTCCTTCGCGGAAAAGGAGGAGATCCATGTCGAGATCTCGCGTTTTGTTCACGGCGGCTTCGCTGCTGCTCGCGGCGATCTGCGCCGCGTGCGACCAGAAGGTGGACAAGGGCGACGACAAGCTGACCGAGGGGAACCAGAGCGTGGAGGTCGTCTACAACGGCGGCGCTCCGGAGATCGTCGAGTTCGACAACCTCACGACCGTCTACAAGTTCAACGATACCCCGGTGGTTTCGATGACCGACGTCGTGCTGGGCTCGGGCCTGGTGCTGTCGGTGGACGGCTTGTGGCTCAACTTCGTCGCGAGCGACGGCTACTCGCCGCTCGGAAACGACAACTGCGGCGACGCCTTCACGCCCACGCCGGCGTCCATCATCGGATCGGCGTACGTCGAGCGCGGCACCCGCAACATGCTGTGGGAGGAGGCGCTCGAGGCGCCCTCGTGCATGTCGGTGAAGGACGTCGAGACCGTGTACGTCGCCGACGACCCCGCGGATCTGCCCGTGGGCGGCGACTCGGACAGCGACTCGGACACCGATTCGGATGTGGACACAGACGTCGTGGGGCACGTCACCGTGGACTTCGACGGCGACACGGAGGAGGTCGAGCTCGCCGGGCTCGAGACCGCCGAGCTGGACGGCGCCACGGTCGCGCTGCTTTCCACGATCTTCGCCGCGACCTCGTTCGCCTTCGAGCTGGGCGCGGTGTCGCTTTCCTTCGAGGGCTCGGACGGGTACAACCCGGTCGTGGAGGGCACCTGCACCGAGGCGCTGCCGGCCGCGGGCACGCTCGCGACCCAGGCGGGCATCGATCCGGCGACGAACGATGTCGAGTGGGATCCGGCCCTGGAGTACCCGGGGTGCGCCCACGTGAAGGAAGTCGCCATCGTCTACGTGACGTCGAACTGACGCCGATCCGATGACCAGAGCCGCACCCGTGATCGCCATCGCGCTCGTCGCGCTCGTCGCCTCCCGCAGCGCCGCGGCCGACGACGCGGGGCCCGGCGATCCGGACGCGGGCGCCGGGGATCCGTGGGCCGTGGATCCGGGCCACTTTCCCGCGGGAGACGGCGTCGTTTACGAGACGATTGTAGAAGGCCGGTCGCCCGAGGAGGACGGCCTGAGCCGCCGGCGCATCGATAGGGAGGAGCTCCGCGAGACGGGCTCTAATACCGTGACCGAGGCTTTGGAGCGCGAGCCCGCGGTGTTCGCCTCGAGCGGCAGGAAGGGGGAGCGCAGCTTCCGCCTGCGCGGCTTCGATCAGCGCGGAGTCGCGGTCTACCTGGACGGCGTGCCGTTCTCGATGCCCTACGGCGGCTCGATCGATCTGAACAAGATCCCGGTCCAGATGCTCGACTCGATCCTGCTGCTCAAGGGGCCCACCTCCGTGGTCTTCGGCCCGGGCGGGATGGGCGGTGCGCTGCTGCTCGAGACGCGCGAGCCGGAGGCTGCGCCCCTCGTCGAGGCGGAGCTCGCCCTCAGCACCGACGCGGAGACGAGCGGCACGATCTACCACGGCTACGACGCGGGGCCGTTCGCCTACGCCATCGGCGCTGGGACGTTCGCGTCGGACGGGTACTCGCTCTCCTCCCAGTTCGAGCCGACCGAGTACGAGGATGGGGGCGGGCTCGACAACAGCGAGAGGAGGCTCCGCCACGCCGCCGGCAAGCTCGTCGTCCCCATGCCCGGGCCCAACCGCTTCGTCGCCCAGGCGTTCGCGGTCGACGGCGAGTTCGGCGTCCCGCGCTCGACGACCGACACGCGGCCGTTCTACAGCCGGTTCGAGTACTGGCGCGCGGCGGTGGGGCAGGTGGCCCACGAATACGACACGCGGGACGCCGGGATCGAGGAGGCGGTATACGTCGCCTCGTTCGACAACCGCCTCGCCTCTTACGACGACGCGACGTTCACGACGCAGGACGGCCCCAACGCGTACACCTCCTGGTACCACGATCGGACGTTCGGTGGCCGCGTCACGGCGAGGCGGGCGATCCGCGGGCTGCCGGGCGGCGCGACGCAGCTGCGGCTCTGGCTGGGCGCCCAGCACGACGTCCACCGCGCGAGCCTGGAGCTCGATGGGCCCCAGGAGAGCTACCGCCGCACGTTGTTCACGGCCGTGCCGGAGCTCGAGATCCCGATCGTCCGCCGCCTCGTCGCGCTCGCTTCGGCCCAGACCGACGTGGAGCGCACGCACAACGCGGGCGCCGCGCTCGACGGCTACGAAGGGGAAATGCGCGACAGGACCACGGCGATCTTCGGGCCGCTCCTCGCCGTGCGGTGGGATCCGCGCGACGAGCTGATGCTCCGGCTCTCGGGCGCGAGGCGCAGCCGCATCCCGACGCTCTCGGAGCGGTACTCGAGCCGCCTCGGCTTCACGGTGCCCAACCCCGGGCTCGATCCCGAGACCGCGTGGCACGTCGGCCTCGACGCGGCCTGGAAACCGACGCGCGGCGTCGAAGTCGATCTCTCCGGCTTCGACGCCGAGGTCACCGATCTGATCGCGTCCGAATACCTGCCCGAGACGAACGGCGTGACGCGGAAGCGGAACGTGGGCCGGGCGCGGCTCGCGGGCGCCGAGGCGGCGATCTCGTGGCGGCCGGCGCGCCTCGTCGAGCTGAGCGCGGGCTACGCGTTCCTCCACGCGCGCCGCCTCGATCCGGACGACGACGAGGAGGATCGGATCGCCCAGATCCCGGCCCACCAGGCCGTCTTCGGGCTCGCGTTCGATCCCGCGCGCTGGCTGCGCGCGACGAGCTCCCTGCGCGTGATCGGGCCGCAGGCGTTCGACGACTACACCATCCTGGGGCTCGGAGAGCTCGGGACCTACGCGGTCTGGGACGCGCGCGTCGAGCTCTCGCCCGTCCCGTGGGCCTCGTTCTGGGTGCACGGCTCGAACCTGCTCGACATGAACTACCAGACCGAATACGGCTACCCGGACCGCGGACTGAACGTCTGGTTCGGCGTCCGGGTCACGGAGCGCTGAGCGTGTTCACGACCGGAAACCACCTATGGCTGTACGGCGCGGGCGGCCTCTACGCCGCGGCGATGCTCCTCGCGCTCTTGCGTCTGCGGCGCGCGGCGATGGGCCCACTGCTCCTCGGGCTCGTCGCGCACGCGCTCTACCTCGTCGGACGGGGGTGGCTCGCCGGGGCGTTCTACGCCAACCCGATCTTCGAGGGGCCGTTCTTCCTGCCGTGGTGCCTCGCGGCCTGCGCCGCGGTCGCGTGCGCGCGGGACAGGGAGATCCCGCTCGCGCCGCTGATCGGCACGGTCGTGGGCTTCATGATCCTGGCGGTCGCCTACTCCAAGGGCGCGATCCCGCCCACGCCGAAGAAGATCACCGCCCTGGCCGCAGCGTTCTTCTTCACCGAGAACCTGGGGTACGGCCTGTTCTACTGCGGCGCCGCGCTCGCGTTCCACGGACTCGTGCGGCGGGCCGACGACGAACGGGGCCATCCGTTCTTGGTGTGGGGCTTCGTGGTGTTCAGCCTCTCGCAGATCGTCGGCGCGCTCTGGTGCTGGGTGGGTTGGGGGAACACGTTCCGCTTCAGCACGCGGCACTTCACATCCGCGGCGATCTGGATCGCGTTCGCGGCGTACGTGCACCTCAGGTTCACGCCGGCGTGGGGCCCTCGAAGGCGGGCGGTCTTCGCGGTGGCCGCGGCGGTCGTGGCGTTCGTCGCCACCTACGGCAACCATTTGCGGGAGATGGCGTTCCCGCGGGTGGGAGGATAGAGGTGCGCGGGCTGTGGACATTCCTCGGTGACACCAGGCTGACCTTCTGGAGCCTGTGCGTCGTCGCCGCGCTGTTCCTGGTAGGCGGCGTCTTCGCCGTCGACAACTTCGAGCTGATCAACGGCCTCAACGAGACGCGGATCCAGGACTGGATCGCCGCGAACCTCGCCGCCAACCTGTCCGTCGCGTGGTGGCTGCCGGCGCTGCTCGCCGCGCTCCTCGCGCTGGGGTTGAACATCGCCGCGTGCACCGTGCAGCGATTCTCCGCCCTGTGGCCCACGCGCCGGGGGAGGCCGCTCGTCGATCTCCTGCGGGATCTCACGCCGACCGCCGTCCACGCGCTGTTCGCCGTGGTGATGGTAGGTCACCTCGTCACGATCACCTGCGGCGAGTGGCGCCGGATCCCGCTGACAGAGGGCGCTGCGATCGGGTTTCCCGGCGACGCGGATCTCGTGGTGTCGAGCCGGAGGGACGTGCTGTTTCCCGCCGCGAAGGGGCAGCCTCGGCGCGTCGCCGAGACCCGGGTGAAGTTAGTCTCCGGGGACGGCGCCGTCCTCGAGGTGAGCCACGGATCGCCCCTCTCGTACGGCGGTGCGCACATCGTGCTGGATCGCAGGAAAGCGAAGAGCGCGAAGACCGCGAAGAAGGCGGCCGACGAGGACTGCAACGGGGAGAAGGACTCTCGGATCGATACGAAGATCCCGAAGACGGGGGACACGCTGCTCGTCGTCGACGACCCAGGTGTCCGCATCATCGTCCCCGCGTTCGTCCTGATCCTCCTGCTCATGGGCGCGCACTTCGCGACCCGCCACCTGGGCCCGATCCGAAAGGTCCGCGGCCTGCGATAGTCCCTCGGCAGCGACGTCTTGGCCCCCCCACCTTGCGCCGGGAGAAATCATGATAATACTTTCAAGTATTGAGGGGACAGGAGGGAACACAATGAAGGAGATACTGGGAATCGGGATCGCGGCGGGGCTCTTCGCGGGCGCCGCGCTCGCGCCGGGCGAGGCGGCGGCGCAACCCGCCAAGGCCGCAGTATCGCCCGCGGAAGTGGCGCGCGTGCCGGTGGCGCAGGCCCGCGAGCGCGTGCGGGAGGGCAGGGCGCTCCTCGTGTGCGCCTACGAGAGCGACGACAAGTTCGCGGCGATGAAGCTCGAGGGAGCGATCTCCTGGAACGCGCTCCAGAAGCGGCTCCCCGCCTTGGACAAGAAGGCCGAGATCATCCTCTACTGCGCCTGACACGCCGAGGCGAGCGCTGCCGGTCGGGCAGCCGAGCTGATCGCGAAGGGGTTCGTGAACGCGAAGGCGCTGGGCGGCGGCATCGCCGCGTGGAAGGAGGCCGGGTACCCGTAAGCCCTCCCATCCTCTCCTGGACGCGGCGCGCGTTTTCGGTGAAAAGGGGAGAGCGCTCGCTCGCGGCGCGGCGCACCTGCGAAAGGAAGCCCTCGTGTTTCAAGGAATCTACACCGCGCTCGTGACGCCCATGCGCAACGGCACCGTCGACCTCTCGGCGCTCGCCCGGCTGATCGAGCGGCAGGTCGCCGCCGGCGTGCAGGGCGTCGTGGTCTGCGCCACGACCGGCGAGGGGACCACGCTCACCCAGGACGAGCGGCGGCTCGTGCTCGAGTCGGCCGTCCGCCGCGCCGGCGGCAAGATCCAGGTGCTTTTCGGCACGAGCCTCGTGGCGACGTGGGCGGTGATCGACGCCGTGAACTCGGCCGCGGACCAGGGCGCGGTGGGCGCGCTCGTCTCGTCGCCTTCGTACGTCAAGCCGTCCCAGGACGGGATCTACGGCCACTACGCGGCGATCGCGGATCAGTCGAAGCTGCCGATCGTGCTGTACAACGTGCCGTCGCGGACCGCGTCGGACATCAAGCCCGAGACCGTGGCGCGGCTCGCGGCGCACGATCGCGTCGTCGCCATCAAGGAGGCGAGCGGCTCGATCGAGCGGGCGCAGCAGATCGTCGCCGCCGCGGGCGACACCGTGAAGGTGCTGTCCGGCGACGATCCCTTGACGCTCTCGATCCTCGTCGCGGGCGGGCACGGCGTGATCAGCACCGCCGCGAACGTCGTGCCCGAGAAGTGGTCCGCGCTGTGGCGGCACTGGCTCGCGGGGGACATCCAGGCGGCGGCCGCGGCGCAGGCCGGGCTGCTCGGGCTGCACGGCGCGCTGTTCGCGGAGACGAACCCGGGCCCGGTCAAGGCCGCGCTGCACCTGCTCGGCCTCCTCGAGGACGAAGTCCGGCTGCCGCTCACCTGGCCCTCGCGGCCGACGGTCTACAGGCTCGCCGCCGAGCTCGAGAAGCTCGGCCTCGCGCTCGCCCGGAGCTCGCAGTGACCGCGCCGATCGGCCTCGCGTTGGTCGGCGCCCTCGGCCGGATGGGGCTCGCGATCGCGAGGGCCGCCGCGGCGCGGGACGATCTGCGCGTCGCTGCGGCGATCGAGCGGGACGGTCACCCGGGGCTCGGCGCGGATCTCGCCGCGCGCGCGGGGGCCGGCGAGGCGGGGGTGAAGGTCGGCGCGGATCTCGCGGGCGGCATCGCAGGTGCGGACGTCGTGATCGACCTGAGCCACGCGGGAGCGGCGGCGGCGGTCGCGGGGGCGGCGGCGGCCTGCGGGAAGGCGCTCCTGTGCGGTACCACGGGGCTCGACGAGGCGGCGATCGCGGCGCTGGATCGCGCGGCGCAGTCGGTCCCCGTGCTCTGGACCCCGAACCTGAGCCCGGGCGTCGCCGTGCTCGCCGGGCTCGTCCGGCACGCGGTCGCGGCGCTCGGCCCCGAGTACGACGTCGAAATCGTCGAGCTGCACCACAGGAAGAAGGCCGACGCCCCCTCCGGAACAGCGCTCCTCCTCGCCGCCGAGGCGTCGACGGGCGCAGGGAGGCTGGCGCCGGCGGCGATGTGCTTCGGCCGGAGCGGGCGTACGGGCGAGCGTCCCGGCGGGCAGATCGGGATCCACGCCGTGCGCGGCGGCACCGTCTTCGGCGAGCACCGGGTGATCCTCGCCGGCCCGCACGAGCGGATCGAGCTCTCGCACGCGGCCGAGTCTCGCGAGCTGTTCGCGGAGGGCGCGCTCCGTGCCGCGCTCTTCCTCGCCCGCGCCCGACCCGGGCGCTACGCGATGAAGGACGTCCTCGCCCGTGAGGCGTGATCCGGCTACGGCGGCAGGAGCGCCGCGAACGCGCCGTCCGCGTCCGCCACGGTGCGGCCCACGGCGTACGCCCGACCGCCGATCTCGCGGTACCACTCGACGACCGATCCGCCGACGTCGATCGGGTTGACCTGGTCGCTGCTCGCCGCGACGACCCCGCGCAGGGCGAACGGCAGCGGCAGATCGAAGGAGATCGACAGGGTCTCTTCGGGCACCGTCACCTCGACGAGATCCCACGCGAAGCGGCTCTCGGCCGGCGCCTCGGCGACGACGACGTAGGGCGCCGCGTCGAGCCAGAACCGGAACTTGCCGGAGCTGCCGCTCATCGCCGAGTTCGACCGCGCGGTGATCGACGCGCCAGCCGCCGGCTCGGCCGAGATCGCGCTCGTCGGCACGGGAAGGCCGCCCGCCGCGACGGCCCCCGTGACCGTCGGCCGGAACGAGAGGAGCAACTCCAAAGGAGAGTCGTTCTCGAAGACCGCGACGGGCTCGGTCGAGGTGTAGACGGCGTAGTCGCTCGTCGATCCCACGGACGCGTACGCCGGGATCACGGTGATCGAGTAGCCGCCGGGGTAGAGGATGACGCCGGTGACCCCGGGCGTCTCCTCGAGCTCGCCGCTCTCGTTCGTCAGCACCCACTTCTCCACCTTGCCGCCGGCCACGTCCGCCGAAGAGAACGCGACGAAGCACGACGGCGCCGTGTCGTACACGGTGACTCCGGTCTGGGTCTTCGTCGGCTGCAGCACCTTGGCCTGGAAGCGGATCGGGACGCCGAGCGCGCCGATCTCGACCCCGAGGTCCTCGAGCACCTCGCCCGCTTCCGGGGTCTCGAGATCGTGGATCTCCAACACCGGATGCTGCGCCTCGTTCAGCCGCGACACGCTCAGCGAGAACGGCGTTCCCGCCTCGACGGTGCTCTTCGCGAGCCCGATCGAGAAGGCGCCGCACGTCTCCAGATCCTCGCACGAGGTCTCGTCGACGGTCGAAACGATCCGGGAGGTCTCCGGATCGAACGCGACGATCTCGAAGCCGCCCATCGGCACGTCGGCCTGCGTGATCCGCCCTTCGACCGTCGCCGCCGCGCGCGGGAGCACGACGCCCATCGGATCTCCGTGCTCGTCGAGAAAGACGCCCGTGGTGTCGAGGACGACGCCGTCCAGGTAGCGGATCGGGAAAGAGCTCGCCTGGTCGCCTTCGGGAACGGCGATGATGTCGTAGGTGCTCGGCAGGAGCGCGAGGTCGAACACCGAGCTGGCATACGACTCGTAGACCGTTATCTGCGCCGGATGGCCGGGCAGGCGGTTCCCGACGTCGGAGAAGACGATGTGGCCCAGGAACTCGGACGAGACGTCCCCGTCGTCGACGTCCCCGGCGACGGTCTCTCCCGTCACCGTGACCGGCACCCGCACCGCGAGGGGATTCCCGATCTCTCCGCCGAGGACGGACACGGGGTACACCTGCGCCGGCGCGCCGGTCGCCGGGTCCGGGACGACCCGCGCGAGCAGCGCCTCTTCGGGAGGCGGGCTCACGACGCACGCACCGAGCTCCGGATCGCAGGTGCCCGCCGCGCAGGCAACCCCGGCGCCGCACGCGTTCACCGGGCCGTCGTAGGTCCACTGTCCGGGGCCGCCGTCGATCTTCGCGCAGGCCGCGAGGAGAAGCGCCGCGACGAGCGAGCCTTCGCGCCGCGCCCGCGCGCCCATCACGGCGGGCACTCCGAGGTCGGGAGCACGTCGAGCGACCAGAACACCTTCGCGGTCCGCGCGGTCGGGGGCGGCTCGCCGTTCACGAACGGCCGATCCGACACGAGCACCCGCGTGGGCAGGAGGCCGTCGGAGACGTAGCCGGGCTGGGTCAGGATGTTCAGGGTGCAGCTCGCGATGAGGTGGACTCCCCCCACGTAAGCGCTGTCCGCCGTCGCCGACGTCGCGGTGACCGTGCAGTCCCCGGCCTTCACCCCCTCGTCCGCGCTGTTGATGTCGAGCCAGACGCGGATCTCCGCCTCGGTCATGGGCGGCGCGTCCTCCTCGTCCGGATCCCACAGGAACACCTCGTACTCGGGCGCCTCCGCCCCGCGGCAGACGGTCTGCACGGTGCTGTTGTCCGGGATCACGCCCGTCACTTCCTGCGGGTAGTTGATGTCCTCCGTGAAGTCGATGTCGTCGGTGACGATGCAGCCCGCCGCGGCGAGCGCGAGGATCCCTGCGGTGGCGGCGAGCCGTGCCATCCGCCTACGCCTTCTCGAGGTAGCGGTAGATCGTGCGGGGATCCACGTCGAGATCCTGCGCGGTCTTGGTGCGGTTCCCGTTGTTGCGCGCGAGGACGTCGAGCACGTACTGCCGCTGGAAGGCCTCCCGCGCCTCGGCGAGCGGGACGACGACGGGCAGCATGCCCTCGCCGAGATCGAGATCGCGCGGACCGACCATGCTCCCTTCGCAGAGGATGACCGCCTTCTTGAGGCGGTTCTCGAGCTCGCGCACGTTGCCGGGCCAGCTGTGCTTCTTGAGCGCGATCGACGCGTTCGGCGTGAACCCCTTGACCTTGGTCCCGAACTCCTCGGCGTAGCGCTTGAGCAGGTAGCGGGCCAGGAGCACGATGTCCTCGCCGCGCTCGCGCAGCGGCGGCAGGTCGATGTGCAGCACGTTGAGCCGGTAGAAGAGATCCTCCCGGAAGCGGCCGGCCTTGACCTCCTCCTCGAGGTTGCGGTTCGTCGCCGCGAGCACGCGGATGTCGAGCGTCTCGGGCTTGGTCGCCCCGACCTTGACGACCTGGCGCTCCTGGAGCACGCGCAGCATCTTGACCTGGAGCGCGAGCGGCATCTCCCCGATCTCGTCGAGGAAGATGGTGCCGCGATCCGCGGCCTGCAGCTTTCCCGAGTAGGTCGTCACCGCGCCGGTGAAGGCGCCGCGCACGTGGCCGAAGAACTCGCTCTCCATCAGGCTCTCGGGGATGGCGCCGCAGTTGACGGTGACGAACGGCCCGGTGCTCCTGTGGCTGCGGCGATGGATCTCGCGGGCGATCAGCTCCTTGCCGGTCCCGGTCTCGCCGCCGATGAGCACCGACACGTCGGCCGTCGCGACCTTCTCCACGCAGCGGAACACCTCCCGCATCGACGCGGAGGTGCCGATGATCTCGCCGAACCTCTGCTGCACGAGCTCGTGCGAGAGCGACATGTTGCGCAGCCGCAGGTCGTCGACGAGCAGCGCGGAGTGCACGAGCAGCGACGCCTGCGCCGCGAACACGTCGAGCAGCTCGAGCGCCGAGGCGTCGAACATCCCGGTCACGGAGTCGTTTCCGACGTAGATGAGCCCGAGCAGCCGGCCGCGCTGCATGAGCGGCACGCACATGACCGAGCTGAGCTTCAGGTTGATGACCGACTCCGCCTTCGAGAACGCGGTGTCGGTCATGGCGTCCGAGACGATGAGCGAGCGCCGCGTCTCGACGACCCGCGCGACGATGCTGTCCGAGAGCTGCGCCACGGCCGCGTCGAGGTTCTCGCGGTGGACGTTGCGCGCGACCTTGATCACGGGCTGATCGTCCTCGAACAGGACGAGGAACCCCTTGGCCGCGCCGGTGATGTCGATCACCGCGTCCATCAGCTTGTCGATGAGATCGTCGATCGACTCGCGCTGCATGAGCTCCGCGGAGAACTGCTGCAGCTTCTTGAGGCCGTCGAGCATGGCGCGATCGCCCGGGCGCTCCTGGGAGTCGTCGGCGCCGGTCGGCACCTCGAGCAGGCTGAACGCGAGCTGCGCCTCGCCGACCGTGATGCGATCCTCGTGGTCGAGGCGCGCCTTGCGCTTCTTCTTGTTGTTGACGTGGAGCTCGGCGCCCGCCTCGGTGTCCGTGATCGTGAACTCCCGGCCGTCGAAGACGATCCGCGCGTGGTGCGGCGCGAGCCCCATCTTCAGGATGACGACGTCGTTGCCGCGATCGGCGCCGATCGTCGTGATCGACTTCACGATCCTGTACACCGCGCGATCGCCGCCGGCGGGCTTCCAGCTCAGAGTCGCCATCTCCCCACGCCTTTCCCGAACGGACGAGGGGAAAGTCTAGCCGGTTTGAATCCCAGGGTAAACGGGGTTCGGAGTGGCGTGGGACTCGGGCCGGTGGGACATCTGAGACCGCTGAGACTCGTGGGAGCCGGGCAGCGCTCCCACTTGTCCTGCCTGTCTCCGCTGTCCCACTCCGTTGTCCCACTGCGCCCCTTTTCGTGATAGGAAGGGGCCCTTCGCGAAAGGACGGCGCATGGCGAACCGGTTCCGGGAGCAGCTCGATTCGGGGAAGGTGATCGTCTTCGACGGCGGCACGGGCACGATGCTGTTCGACCGCGGCGTGTTCATCAACCGCTGCTTCGACCAGCTCAACCTCGCCGATCCCGAGCTCGTGCGATCCATCCACCGCGAGTTCGTGGCCGCGGGCGCCATGGCGCTCGAGACGAACACCTTCGGCGCGAACCGGTTCAAGCTCGCCGCGTTCGACCTCGCCGGCCGCGTCGCCGAGGTGAACCGGCGCGGCGCCGAGATCGCGCGGGAGGCCGCGGGCGAAGGCTCCCTCGTGATCGGGTCGATGGGGCCGCTCGGCCTGCGGATCGAGCCTTGGGGGCCGACGTCGCTCGACGAGGCCAAGGCCGCGTTCCGCGAACAGATCGAGGGGCTCGTCGCGGGCGGGGTCGACGGCCTGATCCTGGAGACGTTCACGGATCTCGACGAGATCCGGCAGGCGATCGCGGCCGTTATCGAGTGGCGCGAGGCTTTCCGGGCGGATCTCCCCGTGATCGCCTCGATGACCGTGGACCAGTCGGGGCGGTCGCTGTACGGCGCCGATCCGGAGACGTTCGGACCCGCGCTCGAGAAGGCGGGCGCGGACGTCGTCGGCGTGAACTGCTCGGTCGGCCCCAAGCCGATGCTCGAGACCGTGGAGCGGCTCCGCCTGGTGACGAAGCTGCCGCTCTCCGTGATGCCGAACGCCGGCCTGCCGACCGAGATCGAGGGGCGCACGATCTACCTGTGCTCACCCGACTACATGGCGAACTACGCCCGCCGCTTCGCGCAGATCGGCGCGAAGATCGTCGGCGGGTGCTGCGGCACCACGCCGGAGCACGTCCGCGCCATCGCCACGTCGATCCGGCAGATGTCGGCGGAGACGCGCTCCTTCGAGGTGCAGGCCGCGGCGCACGACTCGATCTCGCCGAAGGACGTGGCGCCGGTGCCGCTCGCGCAGCGATCGCGGTTCGCGCACATGATCTCCAAGGGCGCCTTCGTCGCCACGGTCGAGCTCGCGCCGCCCCAGGGCTGGGATCTCGGGCGGATCCTGAAGAGCGCCCAGGCGGTCCACTACGCGGGCTTCGACGCGGTGAACATCCCGGACGGGCCGCGCGCGTCGGCGCGCATGGGGCCGCTCGCCATGGCGTCGGTGATCGAGCGCGAGGTCGGCATCGAGACCGTCATGCACTACGCCTGCCGGGACAGGAACCTGCTCGGCATGCAGTCGGATCTCATCGGCGCGTACGCGCTCGGCCTCAGGAACCTGCTCGTGATCACCGGCGATCCCCCGATCCTCGGCGACTACCCCCAGGCGACGGCGGTGTTCGACGTCGACGCCATCGGGCTGACCAACATGATCACGCGGCTGAACAACGGGCTCGACCTTTCCGGCAGGTTGATAGGCGATCCGACCGGGTTCTTCGTCGCCGTTGGGCTGAACCCCACGGCGCTGAACCGGGAGAAGGAGCTCGCGCGCTTCAAGTGGAAGGTGGAGGCCGGCGCGCACGCGGCGTTCACGCAGCCGGTGTTCGACGCGGAGCAGCTCCTGCGGTTCCTGGACGCGCTCGGGCCGTCCGAGCGGATCCCGATCCTCGCGGGCATCTGGCCGATGCAGAGCCTGCGGAACGCGGAGTTCCTCGCCAACGAGGTGCCGGGCGTCTCGGTGCCGGCCTCGGTGCTCGAGCGCATGGCCGCGGCTCAGGCGCGGGGCGACGAGCGCGAGGAGGGCGAGCGGATCGCCGTCGAGATCCTCGGGCGCGTGCGCGACAGGATCCAGGGGATCCAGGTGGCGGCGCCGTTCGGCCGGATCCGTTCCGCCGTCGCCGTGCTCGAGGCCGCCGGCACCCGCACGAGGGCGTGAGCCGATGGCCGCCCGCAAGCTCAAAGTCCTCATCGCGCACCACAGGTGGTGGTACCCGACCTCGGTCAGCGGCGCGGACATCGCGAACCACGAGTTCGCGCGGCGCCTTCGCGCGCGCGGCGCAGACGTCCGCGTGTACGGCATCTCGCCGCCCGAGATCGAGAGGCGGGGGGGGCAGCGGGAGTACGTGACCGACGGCCTGCCGGTCTGCCTCGTCACGACCGACTTCATCCAACGGCTCTCGGAGATGGTGCGCGACGCCTCCCCGGACGTCGTGCTGACGTCGTGCCCGGGGCCGTCCTGCGGCGCGGACGACGTCACGCGCATGGTCGAGACGCTTTGCCGGCATGGCCTGCCGGTCGTCCTGTACGTGCACGACATCGGCGGCACCCTGCCGCTGTTCGAGGCGGTCAAGGATCGCCTGGCCGCGGTGATCACGAACAGCAACTTCATGGCCGCGCGGATCCGCGCGTTGTGGGCGATCGAGGCGGACGTGGTCTACCCGGTGCCGGAGCGCGCGGCGGTCGACGCGGGGGGCACGCGCGGCCCGTTCATCACGTTCTTCAACCCGTCGCCGCACAAGGGGCTGAGCGTGGCGCACAACCTCGTGACGCGCCGCCTTCCGGACCGGCCGTTCCTGTTCGTCGAAGGGTTCATCGACCCGGAGTCCCACGGCATCGCCCTGTCGCGCTCCGGCAACCTCGTGCACGCGCGGCGCTCGCCGAACGTCGCGGCGATCTACAGGATGACGCGGACGCTCATCGTGCCGTCGCAGTGGGAGGAGCCATTCGGCCGGGTGGCGCTCGAGGCGATGTACAACCGCGTCCCGGTCGTCGCGTCGCGGACCGGCGGCCTGCTCGAGTCCGTCGGCGACGGCGGCGTGCTGATCGACGACTTCGGCAACGTGGAGCGCTGGGTGGAGGAGATCGAGCGGCTCGACGACCCGGCCCACCGCAGGGAGATCGTCGCGGCCGGCGTCCGCCACGCGGCCCTGTTCTCCGCCGAGGAGGAGACGGAGAAGCTCGCCGCCGTGCTCCGCCGCGTCGCCCGCCCGCGGAAGCGGCCCCGCCGCAGGAGCGGAGCGCCCGCCGGCATCTAAAAAAAAAGGGCCGTCGCCGAAGCGACGGCCCAGTCTGTTGAAGGGCCCGTAAGCCGAGTTCTGTTCCCCGCCGAAGTCGCCTGCGGCGGGGCGGCGATCATTCATCTACGACGACCGTCGCCGGCCGCCTCCAGCGGCCTACCCGGGAGCGTCGGACGGGCCGCCCGTGCCGCGCCGAAACGCGGCTGCTCCCTGTTTGGCCTTGCTCCGGGTGGGGTTTGCCTTGCGGATCGCGTTGCCGCGATCCCGGTGCGCTCTTACCGCACCGTTTCACCCTTGCCCGCGCCGAAGCCCGGGCGGTCTCCTCTCTGTTGCACTTTCCTCGGGGTCACCCCCACCGGGCGTTACCCGGCACCCTGCCCTACGGAGCTCGGACTTTCCTCCCGCGAACGGCGCTAGGCGCCGCCCGCCGGCGATCGCCAAGGCCGCTTCAACAGCTTCGTTCAGTCCGTGGCGCCGACGCTCGCGTCGGGCCCGGGCTCGATCGGCCTCTTGTAGACGAGGATCCGCACGCAGGCCGGGCACGTGAACAGCTTGTCGCCGCGCATGAGCTCGTTGTACTGCTGCGGCGGCAGGTTCATGTGGCAGCCGGTGCACTTCCCGTCCACCGCCTCGACCACCGCGACCCCGATCCGCTTGTGGAGCCGCTCGTACTGCCTGAGCAGCGGCGCCGACACGTGGCTCGCGAGCTCGGTGCGCTTCGCCCCCGTCTCGCCGATCTTCCGCTCGACCTCGGCCATCTTGACGCGCCCCTCGTCCTCGACCGCCTTGAGGTGCACCTCGAGCTCGGCGAACTCCCGCGAGTGATCCTCGATCGCGACGCGGTACTGTTCGAGCGCCTCCATCACCTGCAGCACCTCCTTCTCGCGGTCCTGGATGGTGTGCCGGATGGTGTCGATCTCCCGCTGCGCGGCCTTGTTCTCTTTCTCGTTGCGGGCCGCCTGGAGCTTGGCCTTGCTCTTGCCCAGCAGCTCGTTCTGGATCTCGACGTCGCGCTCGCGCTCGCGACGCCACGCCTCCGCGTCCGCCACGCGCTGCCGCTCCTTCTCGAGGATCTCGCCGATGTGGGCGACGTTGCGGCGTGTCTCTTCGATGTTTTCGGGAATTCCTTGGAGTGTCTTGCGGAGCTCGAGGTTGTCGAGGTCGAGCTTCTGGAGCTCCAGCAGGGCAGCGAGATCTTGCAACACCGTACTCATCCTCGCTAGGTTGGGCCGAATCGTGTTTTCATCGCGACGTCCGCTCACGGTGGGCCCGCCCGGAATCGAACCGGGAACCACCCGGTTATGAGCCGGGGGCTCTGACCTAGTTGAGCTACAGGCCCGACCAGGGCCGGGATTATAGCCGTCGCCTTTTTCGATGCAAGGAGATTCCCCATCTGGTATCGGTTGGCGGCGACGGAGGTGGGACGGACATGAAGATCGGCATCGTCGGATTCCCGGGCTCAGGCAAGACGACCCTCTTCAACGCGCTCACCGGGCAGAGCGCGCCGACCGGTTACGGCGGGGGCAAGGTGAACCTCGGCGCGATCAAGGTCCCGGACCGGCGCGTCGATCGCCTCGCGGAGATCGACGATCCGCGGAAGATCACCTACGCCGAGATCGCGTTCGCCGACGTGCCCGGCGGCCGCGGCGGCTCGAGCCTGGATCCGCAGACGCTCTCGCGCATCCGCGAGATGGACGCGCTCGTCCAGGTGGCGCGCGGCTTCGACGCCGGGGAGGGCGCGCCGACTCCCGCGCACGAGCTGCGCGAGTTCGAGGCGGAGCTGATCCTCTCCGACATGCAGGTCGTGGAGAAGCGCGTCGAGCGGCTGAAGAAGGATCGCTCGGACATGCGACAGCTCGCGCTGCTCGAGCGGTGCCTCGCGCACCTCGCCGAGGAGCGGCCGCTGCGCGATCTCGATCTCGCGGAGGAGGACGGCGCGACCCTGACCGGTTTCGCGTTCCTCAGCCTGAAGCCGCTCATGGTCGTCCTGAGCCTGCCCGAGGGCGTGCCGGGCGGCGCCGTGCCCGACGAGCTCTTTGCGCTCGCCGCGTCGAGGGCGATCACGGTGATGCCGATGTGCTCGGCGATCGAGGCGGAGATCGCCGCGCTGCCGCCTGCGGACCAGAAGGAGTTCCTCGCGGATCTCGGGCAGACCGGGCCCGCCGCGGCGCGCTTCGCCCGCGCGGCGTTCGGCATGCTGGATCTGATCACGTTCCTGACGCACGGTCCGGACGAGTGCCGCGCGTGGCCGCTGCGCCGGGGCGCGACGGCGGTCGAGGCGGCGCGCACGATCCACAGCGATCTCGCCCGCGGGTTCATCCGCGCCGAGGTGATCGCCTTCGAGGACTTCGACGCGCTGGGCACCGAGGCAGCCTGCCGCGACGCGGGCAAGCTCCGCATCGAGGGGCGCGACTACGTGGTCCGCGACGGGGACATCTGCCACATCCGGTTCAACGTCTGACAGGCGGTCACGCGTTTTCGCCCGGGGCGTGACATTCTGTCGCCTGGACCCGCGCGACCCGGCGGCGAGCAGTGAAGAAATTCGAATAAAAACGTAGCGTTGTAAAAGCCGTACGATCTGGCACGGAGCGTGATGATGCTCGCCGCGCGGGCGGGCGGGCCCGCTACGAGGCGCGGCCGAGGGCCGCTGCGGAGGTTTCGATGCGAGCCAAACGACTGATGCTCATCGCCGTGACGGACGGCATCGAGAACGCGGAACAGGAGACGATCTGCGGTGCGCTGGCTGGCCGCGTGCGGGCGCGCATCGCCAGAAGGCCGGGCCGGTGGCGCGAGCGGATGCACGAGCTTCCGAGACCGGGCGGCGATGAGCCGGTCTGTCCGGAGGCCGCGTAACTCTGCTGAAGGGGTTTGAATAAAAAGAGGCCCGTCGCTGAGGGCGGGCAGCGACGGGCCAGTCAAGAGAAGGAGCAAAAATTTGAGCGAGCTAAGTGTTCGCCAGAGCGCAAAAAGAGCTAAGTCAACGATCTAAGAGCCCGGAACCTACTTATAAAAGTCAACGGCGGAGGAGATCATCGACTCAACTGTCCTGTCCGCCGGTTGCCGGGACCCAATGCAAGGGCGGTGCCAGGACCGCACCGCTGCGGTGTCCATCGCGCAACCTCCTCTCGTTCAACGCGTTTTCAACCCGGAGCGCGGTCCGTGTGGCACGAGGAAGGGCGACGGTCCGCGGTACCGGAAGGAAAAACGTGACAACCATGTCGCGATTCCAGCCGAACCATGCAAAACTTGCGGGGAAAGGTGGACGGATGAGCAGCCCGCCGAGGATCGTCGGAGTGGATCGTCGGAGTTGCGCCCGCCGCGCGCCGCGGGGTATACGACGCCATGGGCTACGCGCGGTTCATCGGTGCGCGGTACACGCAGTCGAAGAAGAAGCGATCGATCTCCGCGATCACGGCGGTCGCGATCTTTGGCGTGGCGCTCGGCGTCGCCATGCTCTCGATCGTCATTTCCGTTTCGAGCGGATTCCAGGACGAGTTCATCAAGAAAGTTCTCGGCGTGAACGCCCACGTCCTCGTGATGAAGTACGGGATCGATTTCACCGAGTACCGCGACGTCCTGCGCACCGTGCGCGAGCTCCCCGAGGTGCGCGGCGCGGCGCCGTTCGTGATCCAGGAGATGATGATCTCCAAGGGCGAGCACACCGCGGGCGTGCTGCTCAAGGGCGTGGATCCGAAGCTGCTCGGAGAGGTGCTCGATCTCTCGAAGCACATCGTGGAGGGCGGGGTCGATCGCCTGCGGCTGCCGGGCTCTGGCCCGCCGGGCGCTCCCCGCGCGCGCGCCGCGAACGACGCGGAGCTGGCGACCCAGATCGAGGAGGATCTTCACGGCGACGCGGGCCCGGACGGGGAGGGCGACGCGGCGCGGGCCGCGCGGAGCGGCGGGCGGGCGCCGGGGATCGTGCTCGGGCGGACCCTGGCCGAGAACCTCGAGGCGCGCGTCGGAGACTCCGTGCAGGTGACGACGCCGCTCATGGGGCTCGACGTGCTCGGCTGGTCGCCGTCCGAGGCCCGGCCCACGACGATGAGCTTCGAGGTGGTCGGCGTCTTCTACGCCGGGTTCCTCGAGTACGACACGAAGCTCGTTTACGTGGATCTCTTCGAGGCGCAGCGGTTCTTCGATCAGGGCGACTCGGTGACCGGCGTGGAGGTCACGGTCCACGACATCCAGACCGCCCCGGCCACGGCGCGGCGCATCCGGGAGACCCTCGGCGGCGGGCCGTACCACACGGTCGACTGGGAGATGCTCAACGCGCCCTTGTTCACGGCGCTGCAGACGCAGAAGATCGTCCTCGCGATCGTCTTCGCGGTGATCATCGGGGTCGCGGCGTTCAACATCATCGCGACGCTCGTGATGATGGTGTTCGACAAGCGGCGCGAGATCGCGATCCTGAAGTCGATGGGCGCGTCGCACTCCGCCATCCTGCGGATCTTCGTCTACGCCGGGACGGTGGTCGGCGTTTACGGCGTCGCCATCGGCCTGACGATCGGGATCGGCGTGTGCCTCCTGCTCGACAAGGTCGGATGGCCGCTGGATCCCAAGGTCTACCTCATCGATCACCTGCCCGTGACGATCGACTGGCTGAGCTTCGCGGTCACGGCCGTCGTCGCGTTCGTCATCTGCCTGATCGCGACGATCTGGCCGAGCATGAGCGCGGCGCGGATGCGCCCGGTCGACGGGCTGCGGGACGGTTGAACCCCGGGCGCGGGGCTGCCGGGAATTTCCGGGCGCCGTGAGGCGTCCAACTCTGCTGGCGGTCGCCCGCCGCGGCGGGAGAGCCGTGTCGGGCGCCCGCGAGGTGCGGTAGATGGCGATGCGATCTTCCAGTCGGCCGTTCGTCGGCCTCGCCGGCGCGGCGCTCATCGCGTGCGCGGCGTCCCTCGCGAACCCCGTCCCCGCCTTCGCCGCGGGGCGCGCCGAGACGTACGTCATCAAGAAGGGCGACACGCCCGGGTCCGTGGCCAAGCGGTTCGGCGTGACCGTGGAGGAGTTGCTCCGGTTCAACAGCCTCGGCCCCAAGGGCCCGTTCCGAGTCGGCGACACGCTCGACGTCCCGGCCGCCGGGGAGGTGACCGGCGCCAAGTACGTCGTGCAGGCGGGCGACTCGGTCGCGAAGGTGGCGGACTTCCACGGCGTCTCCCAGGACGACCTGCGCGCGGCGAACGACCTCCGGCCGGACGAGGCGCTCAAGACCGGGGACGAGATCGTGATCCCCACCTCGCTGCGCGGCGGCGCGTCGGACGGCCACGTGGTACGCAAGGGCGACACGCTCGCGTCGATCGCGAAGAAACACGGCGTCACGGCCAGGAAGCTCGCGGCGGCGAACAAGCTCAAGAAGGGCTCGCCGCTCAAGCTCGGCCGCACGCTCGTCATCCCCGAGCCCGAGGAGGTCGACGACGGCGACAAGATTCCGCCGGCCGCGCGGTCGAAGCTCGTCGTGAGCGGCGAGAAGATCCCGGGGGGCGTGCGCCACACGGTGCAGCCCGGGCAGACGCTGTGGATCATCGCCCGCGCCTACAACGTCAAGGGCGGGGCGATCGCGGTCCGCAACGGGATCGCGACGGACACGCCGCTCAACGTGGGCCAGACGCTGTTCGTCCCCGGCGCCAAGGAGCCCGTGCCGGTGCGCGTCAAGGGCTACTCGGCGCAGCCGATCCACTTCGTCCGCGTGTGGAACAACGCCCAGGTGACGACGCGCCTCCTCAACAAGGCGGGCAAGCTCCTCCCGGACGCGAGGCGCAAGGTGAGCGCCCTCGCGGGCGCGCGGACCAAGACGAAGCGCGTCAAGACGCGGCTGCTCAACCCGCGGCTCTTGCAGATGGTCCAGCGCGTGGCCGAGAGGTGGCCCGGCCAGACGGTCGAGATCGTCTCCGGCTACCGCCCCAGGATGCGCGGCCGCGAGTCGCGGCACAGCCAGGCGAAGGCGCTCGACTTCCGCGTCAAAGGCGTGCCGAACCGCGAGCTGTACGAGTTCTGCAAGGAGCTGCCGAACTCGGGCTGCGGGTACTACCCGAACTCGGTGTTCGTGCACATGGACACGCGAGAGAAGAGCGCGACCTGGATCGACTACTCCGCGCCCGGGGAGCGGGCGAAGTACAGACGGCCCAAGGACGAGCAGACCGAGGAGGCGCCGAACGACGAGGCCGAGTCCGATCTCGAGGAGTCCGGCGACGAGGGCGGCGAGGTCGGCGCGCCGGCACCGAACCCGTAGACGACTGCCGCGAGCCGTGACACAAATCGACGCCATGAGCGACAAGGCGTTTCAGGACTTCTATTCGGACGCGGTGAGCCAGTGCTACGGCTGCGGCAGGCTCAACCCGCACGGGCTGCAGATCAAGAGCTTCTGGGACGGGGACGAGAGCGTGTGCCGCTTCACGCCGCGCCCGTACCACACCGCGCTGCCGGGCATCGTGTACGGCGGGCTCGTCGCGTCGCTGATCGACTGCCACGGCACCGGCACCGCCGCCGCGGCCGCGTACCGCGCCGCCGGCCGCGAGATGGGCACCGAGCCGGAGCTGCGGTTTGTCACCGCATCGCTGCACGTCGACTACCTCAGGCCCACGCCGCTCGACGCCGAGCTCGAGCTGCGCGGGACGATCGAGGAGCAGAAGGAGCGCAAGGTGATCGTCGCCGTGGCGCTCTCGGCCAGGGGCGAGCTGTGCGCCAAGGGCCGGGTGATCGCGGTGCTCATGCCCGCCGCGATGATGGCCGCCGGCAAGAAGTGACCTGCGACCTGGCTCTCAGTTCTTTCCCCGTCCACTCGGTCCATTCCGTCCACTCGGTCCACTTCGTCCATTTTCTTCCCTCCCCCCTTGCCCCGCTCCCGACGGTGCTTATACTTTACCTTGTGTTCAGGATTTAGCCGCGAGGGCCCAGCGCCCCCGCCGCGATTGAAAACTGCGTCGAGAGATCATCTCGCAAACCCCACACCCCCCCGTGCCGCGGCCGGAGCCAGGAGGATCCGGCGGCGGCCCCGCCTATCCGCGATCCCGGCGGTGTGGTAACAGCGGGACGCAGGTGCGAGATGAAGTGGACCGCTGACGATATCCCCGATCTCTCGGGCAGGACGGCGCTCGTCACCGGCGCGAACAGCGGACTCGGCTTCCACACCGCGCTCGAGCTCGCGCGCCACGGCGCCGAGGTGCTCCTCGCCTGCCGCGACCTATCGAAGGCGGAGGCCGCGGCGGCGTCGATCCGAGCAGAGGTCCCGGGCGCCGCACTTGCGCTCGTCGAGCTCGATCTCGCGGATCTCTCCTCGGTGCGCGCCGCGGCAGCGGAGCTCCTCGGGAAGCGCGGGGCGCTCCACCTGCTCGTCAACAACGCGGGCATCATGGCGGTCCCCCGCGCGAAGACCGCAGACGGCTTCGAGCTCCAGCTCGGCGTCAACCACCTCGGCCACTTCGCGCTGACCGGCCTGCTCGCGGGGCTTCTCGCAGGGACGGGCGGCGCGCGCGTCGTCACGGTGACCAGCCTGATGCACAAGCTCGGGCGGCCCCGGCCCGACGACCC